>NZ_VRKW01000007.1 GCF_009746715.1 Ketobacter sp. MCCC 1A13808 | reverse complement strand
GACTTGATCGTACATTCTGACCGGGGCGTGCAATATCGAGCCAATGAGTACGTGGATTATCTTACCGCTGAAGGGGTGATCCGAAGCATGAGTCGGAAAGGCAACTGCTGGGACAATGCAGCAATGGAATCATTCTTCGGCAGGCTGAAGGTGGAGCTGATCTATGCTAAAAACTATCAGTCGATTGAGGAGGCTCGCTCGGGTATATTTGCTTACATTGAAATATTCTACAATCGTAAAAGAAGACACTCAGCCAACGATGGGCTTAGCCCTGTCGCATTTGAGGAAATTGCAGTATTAGCTGCTTAGTTAGAGTGTCTACTTTTTGTGGGGAACACCATCAACATTCTGAAACTGAGCAGGATCTTTGGATTTGGTTACAAGGAAGTATTATGGCAAAAATTATGTTCAACGTTGTCAGAGAAATGCTTTACGTTTCTAGTGCAACACATTCGATCACATTGCAAGCCACAAGTGGAAAGGGTACTTGTATGAGTAATCCTTCATGTGAAGAAACACCCTGGGTTGGTCCAATTCCAGCAGGCAATTATTACTGTAAAGGAAATGAGCTTACTGATAGGCCACTGGTTTGGGATGTATTAAGGACACTTATAAATCAAGTCGATTTTGGAGATTGGAGAATTCCCTTGCATGGAGAAAGTGGTGGTAGAGGTGGATTTTTTATCCATTGTGGAACGAGACTAGGCTCTGCTGGCTGTATCGATGTTGGTGGCGGGATGTTAGGATCAGAAAAAACAGACAGTTTGAAGCAGATCTTGATGAATAGCAGTCTGACTAAGGTAACCGTAATATGATGGCATTCATTCTTTCACTAGCTTTTGTCACTTGGTCTGTTAATAGTGCTTTGTCTGATGTTCAACAAAATGTATTGGGTGTTTATTTAGTTGCAATAGGCATTTTGTTTTTTCTTGGGTGGAAGTTTCCATATGGAAAGTCTATCCAAACTATTTCAATCTTTACTTTTTTATGTATAGCGTTTTCATGTGGAATTATTGCATTAATAAATGATTTTGAAAATGTAGCGAGCATTCTTATCCTTTGTCTTTCTTCTACGTTAATCGTATTTACTTTACCTGTATCGCTTGGGAATACATTTAGCAAAAGGTTGCATCGTGTCTAACAAGTGACTGTGGTGTCAATAGTCCCAAATTATATTCAATGTGCCCATAACTCATTCCGTTTTACCATGGTGTTTAATATGGTTATGAACTTTCTCATTACTGCAGTTAAGGCTACCTTTTTGTGCTTTCCTTTCTTGACCAGATGACGATAAAAGCCACTTAGAATGGGATTGCATTGAATAGCGCTCAGGGTGGCCATGAACAGCGTTGTTCTCACTGCATGACGACCACCTATGATGCGACGCTTGCCTTTTAAGTTTCCACTGTCTCGATTCATTGGGGCCAGTCCAGTTAGAGCGGCGATCTGTTTGTTAGAAAGCTCACCCAGTTCAGGCAGGTCTGCAAGCAGTGTGTATACAAGGGTGTCGCCAACACCGGGCATACTAAGAAGAATTTCTTTTCGTTGAGACCATTCATCCTGCTGTTGGACAGCTTTGGCTAAGTGGTTCTCGGTCCACCTAATTTCCTGGTTGAGTGATTTGATGATACGGTTGCAGGAACGCTCGACCTTAGAGCCCATGATCTTTTCACGGTTGTATTCTTGGGTGCGCATTTCTACCAGCTGGCGACGACGGCAGATTAAGTCTCTGATTAGGCGTATATTTTTGCCTTTATGGGCGCACGGCTCAGGTTTCATCATTGCCGCGAAGTTAGCGATGACTTTGGCATCGATTTTATCAGTTTTGGCTAACTGGTTATCAGCTTTTGCGAAACTGCGAACGCGAATAGGGTTAACAATGCACACAGGTAGGCCTCTCTCAAAGGCAGCAGTGGCAAAATCCAATTCGTATCTGCCGGTGGCTTCTAGAACAATTCTGGATACCTTGAATCGACAGATAATCTTAAGGGCTTCCCGAATCCCGTTGGGTGAATTCTCGACAGAGAAATGTCGGTCTCTTTCAAGAATATGAATGTCCAATTGAAATTTCCCGACGTCAACGCCGATATTGATTCCTGCTCGTTGTTTAGGGTTTGTCATGGTGACTCATCCTTGCTAAATTCGGGCTCAGAGGCCCATGCGACTGTTCGAGTTAAAAATCGGGTCGGATCAGCGCCCACACTTGTTAACGGTTTCTTAAAACCTCCGGTGCACCGAGCTACTGATCCGGTAACTTGCTGCAACAAGTTACGGGCCTCACTTTATCGAATTTGGGGGAATTGAACCATACAAGCCGGTGCATCGTGGACCCAAACTGCGCGGCGCAAATTTGTTGTTCACTTCGTTCACGTTACCACAAATTTACGCCGCGCAGTTTGGGCTAATGACCGGGGCGTTAGAACGATGTGCCAATGTTTATACTGAATTCCAAACATCTTGTGGCTAAGTTGTATTTGATTCTTTCTGGGATATTCCTAGTGCTGTACTGGAGTTCAATATCAGCGATTCTAGTAGCGAAATATTTCCATTACACGTATTACGATTTAATAGATCACAAAGTGCTACTTGAGCGTATGCTTTCTATTCCAATAACTGAAATCATCACATACCGGCACCCTATTGTATTTTTTGTGATGGCCGCCAATTTTGTTCTTTTTCCTTTGTTGATTTTCTCCAATTCCAAGGATCGCTATCGAAACGTATTCGTTATGATGGCAGTTTGTTTTCCAATCGCTTTGTTTGGTTTATTATCAATTATTATGTCAATCATATACGACGGATTTCAACATGATGGTGAATGGCTCTGGGAGCACTGGCCAATCTATGAATCCTACTCGTTATGGTGGATTCTACTTAGTTTGATTGGGTTCTACATTTACGTTAAGAGCATAAAGCGCAGTGGATTTAACTGTTAGCAATCGCGTATTGATTCAATTATTTCTAACAAACACATGCACGTGGCCCCCCTGTGATGTGAGCGTTAGCATTCAGCAACAGAGCGCAGATCTAAATATTTTACGAACGGATCAAAATCACGATCGGTATAGAGCAACGGAATTTTATGCTGTATGCAATAACTGGCAATTATTACATCATTTGTCTTTCGGATAGTGATTCCCTTTTTCCGTAGGTATCGGTAGTTGTTTGCGCATGGTTCAACCATACTACTATTAAAGATTGAGTATTGTTCTAGTGTCGACAATCTGCTTTTAATGAGTTTGTAGTCCTTCTCACTCTTAAAGCCTTGGAGTATTTCCAAAAATATGAGATCAGCTATGGCTACAGTTCCGTCTATGAGTGCAGCGTCCAACAGTTCTGTGTGGGGCGATTCTTTACCGTTGAGGTAGTCGATCCAAACACTGGTATCGACTAGAATCATTTGCAACCTCTAAGCTCGTCAAGGTCGCCTTCCCACTTCAGCTTGCCGCGAAGCTCTCTTATAGATTGTTGGTGAGTTCGCTGAATGATTAGTCTAAGCCCTTGTTCTACAACATCTTTTTTTGTGTTAAGACCGCTGGCTTTTAATGCCTTGGCCATAAGCTCGTCATCAATTACGATATTAGTTCTCATAAGTGCTGCTCTGTGTATAAAATAGTTGTTTTTACACATTAACATCGGAAGCAATCAGCATCAAGGCAAATTTTAAAGGTCTGGTTTGCACCCCAAAGAGGGTGGGGCGATAGCGTGGTCAATGCTAACCAGCACATGAGCAGGGACGTGGTTTCGCTCCGAAAATTTGCGAATGCTTCGCATTTTATTCGCAAATTTCCTCCGCTACACCACGCCCGTTATGTGAGGCGTTATGTGAAAAAATATTCAGTGGGTACGAAAAAGATACTTCCAATAATTGTTGTGCTTTGGTTCGTTTGGTCAGTTGTAAATCCTTCGGTTATTTGTAGTACTTTATGGGTTTGGCTTTGTTTAATTCCGGGAGGTCTTCTTACTGGCCTATTGTATCCAGCTGGCATTATTAAGATTCTGCCAGGCAAGAATTTACGTAATGTGGTGACCGGTTTAATAGTATGGATAGTAAATAGTTTTTTCATTTTATACGCTATTCCACAGACGTATGGACTCTTTTTATCAAACTCAGCGTCAACTATTGAGTTAACTGTATCGAGAAAGAGTGATACCCGCAGGCAAGCAAATCGCTTGGAATTTAAAGAGTTTGATTGCCCTTTTTGTGGGATTAAAGTTGATGATAAAACATGGAATAGTATTAAAGTTGGCGAGAGAATTAAGATTGAGGGAAGTAATACGTGGTTCGGCTTAATTATTTATAGTATACAACTTCATTAAAACTTGCTTAGAAGCACAGATGTCACATAGCAAACAAAAGCACTTGGACCCAAAAGGCAGGGCGTTATGGCAGCGTAGACATATAATCTCTCGGCGTCATAGCAATATCGGGAAAAGCTTTGATCAGCTTTTTGTCTACGGTGATCAATGTCGTATCGAGTGTTTTGGCGATAGATACAAACTCGCAGTCATAGGCAGAGCAACTTGACTGTTTTGCTAATGACAAAACAGAATTTGAATTTACGGTGTATTCGTTTCCAGCTAATTGCTGTTCTGCCTGTAACTGCATTTGCAATGCAGTCTCTAGATCGATAATACTTTTGCGAATGTACAATGCGAGGATGTTTCTAAACTCGCTTCGCCAAAGTATCGGTGCGACCCAGTTGGAGTCTATTTCTAATAAAGCTTCAACATCTGACGTGAAGTCTGTAGGAAGGTAGAGATATGCAATGGTATTGGTATCTGCAACTATCATTCACGACCTTCATTCTTTGCTGAATTGATCTCATCTACATCAATACGTTTAACCAATACTCTACCCCTAAGTAGTTTAGCCGCTTCTTTAAGGTCAGAAGAAGATAGCTTTGTAGGTAATAAAGTTCTTTCTAAACAATAGATTAATTCGCTATTGATGCTTCGGTGATGAGCATTTGCAGCTTGTTTCAGGTGTTCGTAAAGATCGTCGGGTATATTCTTAATAGTCAAAGAAGCCATAAATACCACCAATATGGTTGCGTTTTGGTTGCATTGTGCTTCTCCAGATTCGCGTTGTCAATATGCCATTACAAAGGCAAGCACGGGAACCAGCTACGCTCCGCCAATTTGCGGTTCACTTCGTTCACTTTACCGCAAATTGCCTCCACTGCGCTGGTCCCAGGTTGCCGGCGTTAAGCCTAATCTACTTCGCGTATATACTTGACGTAGTATGGATGCCGAGATACCCATGCTTTCATGATTGTGTCATTTAAAGATAAAGCCACGGACGACATCTTTAATGGTCTTGCTTCTCGCAATGCCAGAAAGGCGTGCCCCCAGAATTTGTGGCGTGTTGCACGGAGAAAGCTTGATCAATTGGACTCTGTCACAAATCTAGACGAATTGATGGTTCCGCCTGGCAATAGACTCGAGCTCTTATCTGACGATCGAAAGGGCCAACATAGCATACGCATAGATGGTCAATATCGAATTTGTTTCGTGTGGATTGATTCGGGTCCTTCCGACGTGGAGATAACTGATTATCACTAAGAGGTGAAATATGGTTCGTATACCGACTAATAGACCTCCGACCCATCCTGGCGAAATGCTGTTGGAGGATTTTTTGATTCCAATGAATATTACACAGCGGGATTTGGCTGATGCTATTCATGTCCCATATCAAAGAGTCAATGAAATAGTTAATCAAAAACGTGGGGTAACACCAAGTACGGCATTAAGGCTGGCTCTTTTTTTTAATTTATCAGCTGATTTCTGGCTTAATCTGCAAGTGCGTTGGGACCTATATAAGGCTCAACAGTCAGAGGGTGAAGAGCTCAAAAGAATAGTTGATTGTAGTCATTTCAAAAAAATGGCTTAACAAATTGCAGCACGCAGACCCAGTTGCGCCGCAAAAATATGTGGTCGCTGCGCTTTTACCACATATTTTCACGTCGCAACTGGGCTGGTGTGTAAGGCGTTCAAACTGTAGAAAATTAGATTACTTCGGGATTTCAAAGGGCAGTTTCATTGAAATAGCCGTATAAACAGTTTATCGGATTCTCGAATGCCCAATTATCTGACCGACAATCTAAATCAAAGTGTATTTCTCGATATAAACTATCTTGATGTGCTGGGTCACAATACTTTCGAATATAGCCTCTATAAGCTACTTACAGAAACACTGGATCTATCCGAATTTCATCAGCGTTACAAAAATAGTAACGTAGGTCGCAAGGCTTACCCACCTGAATTATTGTTGCGAGTGATCTTTTACGCCTACTATCGCGGAGTGACATCCAGTCGATCAATAGGAAGGCTCTGCAAAACAGACCTGAAGTTCATGGCGCTCGCTGAGAATAGGCAACCTCATTTCGCCACCATAGCCGATTTTGTTAGTGGGCACTGTGTAGACTATTAACAAAATAGATTCGTAGCTAGTTTATGCGTACTATCAAGTTTAAATTACATTTTTTGCACACACATGAAGCTTCGTACCGCTGCTTTAGGCATTTTGCACCAGGAGAGCGTACTCGGTGATAGCTGACGAATTCGAAAGCAATCAAGCAATTCTTAGAAAGATTGAATCTGTTGGTGGCGGATATGTCTGGGAGCCCGAAATATTCGCGGTAACAATGCTGGATATACCAATAGACGAATGTCTCGCTAAGTTAGTATGTAAACTGCGTGGTGTTCGTCAGATTGCTATAAATTGTAGAAATATTAGTTTTTCCGCGTTATTGGAAATATCTAATATTCCGGGATTGCAGGTATTAGTGGTGTCGGAACTCCATATTATGGAGCAAGAATATGGTACGTTGTTAGCTTCATGCCCGGAAGTTGTCGTGGTAGGTTGTTCATAAAAGCGGTTCCATTTGGCGTAAGATTTGGGCGTTATGCGATGGTCATTCCAGTAGCTTGGCGCTCAATGTCATGGTGGAGTGAGGAAAAAGTTCATAAAAACCTAAGTTCTGCACAGGGTCGGGCATGTTCGAGCAGAGAAATATAAAGAATGTATGATTGTTGACCAATTTGCGGAATTTTATAGAACATGTAATGAATTAACTGAAGTAGAAAAAATGCTTCTACGGAATGAGTATTTGCTGTTTCACGAAAATCATGAAGAGCGTCTATCGGTTTTAGTTGGTAACGAAGCTAGAAAATTTATGAAGCAATACTACACCAAATACCCCGAGTGAAAAGGCCAAAAATGCCTTGGCAGTCGAACGCAAGATTACATGTCGCTTGGTTGCGTGTGGGGTGATTGCGAAAAAATGCGTTCGGGCTTGGTTGATTGGTGAAGGTTTTCCCCTCGACAGTGCGACCTGCTACCCCCTTATCGAAACCGCGAAGGTCAATGATTTGGGGCCTTATGCGCACACCGGGTGTGTGCCGGGGCACATCAGCTCTGCTGAAATGCCGGGAGAGATCAAAGCGAATTTAACGGCTTTTCTTTATCTACAATTTGAAGTCTTTAAGAAGCGAGTTTTTAGAAGGCAGGGTATTGGTCAAGAACTGATTAGGGTGTAATACGTGATGTGTTCGAATAGGGAGTTGGAGTACTTTAGCTTGAAATATATAGCTTGAATCCACCTAGAACATGAGGCTCTTCTGATCATGATGAGCGAATGATGAAAACGCCTTAATCGCTGTCACCGGCTTAATAGGATGTTAACTGTAATGATGAATGTAGTGCTAGTGCATGGAATTCTTGATGACGGCGGCGATTTTAAAAAAATGGCTGAGTTTTTGCGGGATTTAGGATGCAAGGTTTTTTTACCTTCACTGAAGCCATCTAGTGCAATTTTAGGAATCGAAGATCTCGCAATTAAACTGAAAGAATACATACAGGAAAATCTCGAGGCAAATGATAAGTTTACTTTGGTTGGGTTTAGTATGGGTTGCATAGTATCGAGATATTATTTGCAGATTTTAGGTGGTGTAAAGAACTGTAGTTCATTTCATGCAGTCTCAGGACCTCACAAAGGATCTTTTCTTGCCTATTTGTTTTTTGGTCGCGGTGCTAAGGAACTAAGGCCGGGTAGTGTGCTATTGGAGAAGCTAAAAGATACCGAATATATTTTAGAGGGGTTGAGCTTGTATAGTTACAGAACCCCATTCGACCAAATGATACTCCCATCAAAAAGTTCTCATTGGCCAATAGCAAAAAATCATGTTGCATACGCACCAATACACAGCTTAATGTTACGAGATAAAACGGTACTTAGTGTAATAGAAAATGCGGTTAAAGCGAGTCGCTTATACAGTTAAGACCATGCACCTTCGCGCAGAAACAGTATTGTGCGTGAGCGATGCTGTTACTTTTGTTCGGAATAATGTGATTTATTGAGGTCTGGTGAAATATTTTCACATGTGTATTTAAGTGTCTCTGATTTTGAGTGAGCTATGGCTTTCTATCGACCGCTTATGAATTGCCTTGGAATAGATGAGCCGATATGTGAATTCAGTCTTTGCACGGTGCGTTCAGAACTGGGGATTTCAAAACAATATGTTCCATTACTTCGAAGATAGAGCTCGATCAATCTTAGAGGGTGACCCTCAAGGGGTATTTTTTTGCGTATCTATCTACACTTTTGTCTTGCTGATGATTTCTTTTATTTACCAACTCAGGATACTCAGATGGCCTAAGGTAATTGGGCAGCTACATGGGCTCGACATAACAGAGTGGGGTGTGAAAGAGAGGCAGAGGTCGAACCAGATGTATGAAGCCACTTCCTCCTATAGCTATAGTGTTAATGGGGTAGAGTATGAGAGCAATAGGGTTTCCCCCTGGTATGTTCTTGCTTCAAGGAACGCGAGATTTTTACTGGAAGCTCAATTGAACTCAATTACGGGTATTTCGGATGGGAGGGTTGGAATATACTATGATCCAAAGAATCCGAAAAAATCTTATTTAATAAAGCCGGGAAGGTTTGGTATTCTCACTACTTTAGTTATATCAGTAGCGCCGATTATTCTCTATGTTCTTAAGTATCACACATAACAAAATAATGCTCCGTGGATTAAATTAGTTTCGAACGGGAACCGGCTGGTAGGGTGTAGGTTTACTAATAGCATTTTGTTGTTGTCGCCCCTGGGTTTCGGAGCATCAGTTTCACCGCGTTCCAAACCAGCCTCAAGGTCGGGCGGTACAGCGCTTGAAAAGTTCCTGATTATGATAATCGTATGCTGTGAAGCAATACATTATATAAATGCCAGGGATATCGAGCCATTCATAATCAACATTACGCTGGCCCAGTCTTGGTATGACATTAAAGACTTTTCTGGTTTTCAAATTGTCCAGTATAAGTCAAGGATACACATAGCGTATTAAGGGGATGATATGGCTGATTTAACGTTTACTAAATCAACCGGTCTATTAGCCTGGCCTGCTGCGGGTGGTCAATGGAGTGCTAGAAGTGGCCCATTCGGTTTAGGAGCATTGCCATCCGGAGTCTATGCTGTAGGTAGAAACGAAGTGACCGATTACACCACCTCAATCTGTGCAGCGTTTCAAGATGGTACGGGAAATGGATTTTTTGTTCCTATATATCCGGGCTTCTCTACGACTAGAGGTAGTATAGGCGGGAGATTGGGAATACACCCCGATGGAAACGTCCCAGGAACTGCAGGCTGTATTGGAATTACCGAACATGATGCATCAAGTTTTCACGACGCAATAAGTAATACTCCTGCAAACGTCTCATTGACCATAGAGGTTCGTTAGTAATGCGTTCCTTAATAGTAGCTCTAGCTTTCGTTGCGTTTGTTAGTGCATGCTCTCACAGCATAGCTCCCACAGTACTAAAATTTCATGATTCGTCTGGATGCGAATTCGATATTACTTCTTTTCGAGCAGACTATGAAAAGTGTTATGAGAAAGTTATTGATTCTAACGTACTAGTGCTTTTATCAACGTCAAAAGGCGAGCGGCGCTTAAATCGCCAGATCAGTGAATTTAATTCTACTGATTATGAGAATCTCAATCTGATTATAGTCAGAGGGTACGACTATAAATTAGACAAGTCGGGTTATTATCTTGATAAAGACGAGTCTGGTTTATTGCTTTCTGATCATGAGTACAGCGCGCTGCTTTACAATCAAAAAGGAATTTTGAAAGCGCATAATACCGGGGTTCTAACTTATGATGATATAGCGGCTTTGTTAAAAAACTAATCTAAAAAGTACACCAAGAACCTCCAGGTTATGGCTGCTTTGAGGTGCTACTATGTGCCAATTCCAAGAATACGCGCAATGGAAAAGGTAAATCCCGTTCCGGAAAGTACATTGCAAACTATAACGGGCATAAGTACTTCAGAGCCCATAGGTTGTTTACTTTTGGTCTAATGGTTAAAGTGTTATATGCACTATTTTTTCGAAACCCGAGGCTTTAATACGATGAACTCTATTTTTTCGTTAGTAATTTTGTTATTTATTTCGTCCCAGACATATGCCCAGCTTGCATCTTGCAACCAGAAAGTGAGTTTCAAGGGAGAAGTTAAAACGGTTTCCTGCTTCGAGAACGTTAGCTACCCTAAAGATGTGTTCTCGGAGTATTGTAAAAGTAACTATTTTTTAGAGGTTAATGACCCGGAATACGTGGTTGTTCATAAGCCTGTTGCGGAATGTAAGGCTGGATTCAAAGGCGTATGTAAAGATCCGAATTTCCCCACATTTGGGGATATGAAGCCCAGAAAAATGGGATTTAGCACGTACTATTATAAAAACCTCGAAATGAATAAAATTGCAGAGAGCTGTAAATTAAATGGTGGAACATGGATCGAGGGCGCCCGTTAAATCTTCAGAATTACACTAATTCAAAACAATAATATTGGTTTGGTCATGAAATGTTGAGTTCATGTGAGCGTATATTATCAGCCCGCTGAATTCACGGGGTGAAGTATAATTCAACTTGCCTGCGTTAACATATTTTGTTTAAAAGGGAATTTGAAATGAAAATAATAAAAATTGGCTTGATCATAATGAGCTTAAGTCTACTAACAGCATGTGAAGCCTGGGAAGCGTATTTTGGATGCAGAATAGGTGGTGGTGATTGGCCTACGTGCAACGACTATCTAATCCCTTAGTGGCTGATATACGCAGTCATAGACATTGGTCTAATCCGCTGGTGCTTGACCTGGCAGGATAAGTCATTAAAACTGCTGTCTACTTTCTTACCCGCGGTGACCGGATGGTGGATCATGTGGATTTTCTTTGCCTGTATTGCGCTACTGCTACTCGCATATAAGGTATATAGCCCCTTTGTTGAACGACAAGCGGGCATTGACCCAGACGCAAGCACACCTCAGCAGCGGTTTGATGATGGCGTTGACTATGTAGCTGTTAGTCCTGCAAAAGCGTTCCTGATTCAATTCCTTAATATTGCCGGAGTCGGCCCCATATTCGGACCGATATTGGGCGCTCTTTATGGGCCTGTGGCGTTACTTTGGATAGTATTGGGCAATATTATTGGTGGCGCGGTCCATGACTATTACTCCGGTGTTTTGAGTATTAAAGAGGACGGCAAGAGCTTACCTGAAATCGCAGGTCATTATTTTAACGTGTATTTTAAGGCTGTGATGTTGCTTTTCACGGCAATGCTGCTGTTTTTTGTGGGTGTTGTTTTTACGATGAGTCCAGCGGGGCTGTTAAGTAATCTAGCGGTATTCGAGGGGACAATCCTGAGTGAAAACCTATTTTGGGTGCTGCTGATCCTGGGCTACTACCTCTTGGCCACGTTGTTGCCTATCGATAAGATTATTACCAAATTGTATCCTGCCTTTGGCTTGTTAATGGTAGTGATGACGCTTTCAATGGGCGCAGCATTGATCTTTAATGCCCCCAAACTACCGGAATTGGCCAACATCTTTGCGTATTTTGATCATAGCCGTTATCACGATGACTTGTTGCAACCCAATCCGGATGGCTTGCCCGTTTGGCCATTGCTTTTTGTCACCATAACCTGTGGTGCTATCAGTGGCTTCCACTCCACACAAGCACCGATTATGGCGCGTTGTCTTACTAATGAAAAATATGTTCGGCCCGTTTATTACGGGGCTATGGTGTCTGAAGGATTGGTTGCCTGCGTGTGGGCGTTGGCGGGGATTGCGGCTTTTCCGGGTGGTTATGTCGAGCTAAAAAGTTTGCTTGATCAAGGCGGCCCTGGTCTCGTCGTAAACCAGGTTGCTACCACGTATCTGGGTAGCTTGGGTGGAATAATGGCGATTGTCGCGGTCGCTATTTTCCCAATCACTTCCGGTGATACGGCATTCAGATCGTTACGGTTGACCATTATCGATGCCTTTCATATTCCCCAAAGTGTACGCAACCGATTACTAGTGGCGATCCCGGTTCTTATCATCGCTTACTTTATGACAAAAATTGATTTCACATTGATTTGGCGTTATTTCGCATTCTCCAACATGCTTTTATCCACCAGTGTATTATGGTTAGCAACTAAGTATTTGTTCGATCGGGGCGCGTTCCATTGGATTGTCAGCATTCCGGCCATAGTGGGAAGCTGTGTCACCGTATCTTATATTGTCACAGCCGGAATCGGATTCGGTTTTCCCGAGGTGTACGGCGCACCTGTTGGCGTTTTTGTCGGGTTTGCCGCGTTGCTTGGGCTGATAAAAGTACACAGATCCCGGTTTTCTACGTCTGTTTAAATACTGCTTTTCAGAATGCGTCAGTGTCATCAGGCCGGAGGTTCCTGCCAGGAACCTCCTTTGAAAAGTAGATTTCAGAATGGAGTTCATCGACCTTTTTATTTTTTCCCTTCTTTTACGCCTTTCTCTATTCTTTCGCCGATTTGCGAATCGATGTTTTTCCAATAACAGAATGCGCGCTCCAACACCTCATCGGATACGCCATCCAATAAATGGCCCACTACGTTGTTAACCAACCGTTCGCGTGCTGCGTCATCCATGACTTCATTGATCAGCATGTTGGGCTGAACAAAGTCGTTGTCGTCTTTATGTTGGGTATAGGCTTCTCGAACCATTTCACCGTTTGCGCTCCAGGTTTCTGCATTGGGGAATCGATCCGGGTCTGCACTGGGGCCGCCTTTGCTGTTCGGTGCGTAGACAGGGTCAGTTACTTTATCAATGCGCATGGCGCCGTCTTTACTGTAGCTGTGCACCGGGCATTGGGGCTTGTTCACCGGTATCTGCTTGTAGTTCACGCCGAGCCTGGCCCGGTGGGCGTCGGAATAGGCAAACATGCGCCCCAGTAGCATTTTATCCGGGCTGACACCGATGCCTGGAACCATGTTGTTTGGCTCAAACGCCGCTTGCTCTACTTCGCAGTGATAGTCGGTCGGATTGCGGTTCAACGTCAATTTGCCCACTTCAATCGGAGGGTAATCCGCATGTGGCCAGACTTTGGTGAGGTCAAATGGATTGAAGCGATAATGCTCGGCATCTTTGAATGGCATAATTTGCATTTTCAGGGTCCAGCTCGGGAACACCTTTTTCTCGATGGACTGATATAGGTCGCGGGTGTGATAGTCGCCATCAGCGCCAGCCATCTTGTCTGCTTCCTCCTGTGTCATACAGTCAATACCCTGGTCGGTCTTGAAATGGTATTTGACCCAGAATTTCTCGCCTTTCGCATTCACCCATAAATAGGTATGACTGGAGTAGCCGTTCATGAATCGCCAGGATTTGGGTATGCCCCGGTCGCCCATAAGCCAGGTGACCTGGTGTGCTGATTCCGGAGACAGAGTCCAGAAATCCCATTGCATGTCGTGGTCCCGTAGATTGGTGTCGGCACGACGCTTTTGAGAGCGGATGAAGTGCTGGAACTTCATTGGGTCGCGGATAAAAAAGACCGGTGTATTGTTACCGACCATGTCGTAATTACCCTCCGAAGTATAAAACTTCACCGCAAACCCTCTTGGATCCCGCCAAGTATCGGGGCTCCCTCGTTCCCCAGCCACTGTGGAGAAACGCATCAGTACGTCGGTCTTTGTGCCAGGCTGAAACACCGCAGCTTTGGTGTATTGGCTAACATCGTGAGTCACTTCAAATTGGCCGAAAGCGCCGCCGCCCTTTGCGTGGGGCTGACGCTCGGGAATTCGTTCTCGGTTAAAGTTAGCCATTTGTTCGATCAGGGCATGGTCATGCAGCACGATAGGGCCATCCGGCCCCACGGTCAGTGAGTGTTCGTCGCTGGCAACCGGGATGCCGGCATCCGTCGTGGTGAATTTCTTGTCACTCATATCTCTCTCCTTGGTATACATAGTCGTAAGGGGGCTGTAATAATTGCTGTAGGACTTACATTGAGCTGTAAGATCTGCAAGAATCACGTCGCGGATAGGCTTGCCTAGCGCGATAATCTCGGTTTTTTGTGCAGTTAGCGGCGTTGTCGCAAGTAACGTACCAATCTTCGGCTGAGTGTGATTCGGCAGTGAGAGCAAGCGACCTTCGGGCCCAGATTCGCTAACTGATTGCCTCACGATGGACTATGCTATAATCTGCAAGGGTTTCGTAACCTGTCTGCGTCTGATCCGACCCTCGCTTATCTTAGTAATAACCATTATTCCATGGGCTGTGGCTTATCGTCCGTTCATGATGGATGACGTGAAGCACAGGCAGAAAATATCGAGTTTGACACGCTATGCTCCCAGCATAGGTTAGTGAAAATTATCAACAGGTCTTGGTTCACGCTGCAATTATGAGCGTGATGAGTAATGTTCGATTAATCAAAAAACAGCTTCAAAATGAAGTTAACTAATACAAGCTATTACGTTTGAGGTAATTGAAAACTATGGCGGATAAAGATTTTATTCATCAACGAATCTGTGTGTTTGCCGGAAAAGATATTGATCCGGATTCGGATGCTCAAGTGGAAGAGGTGTTACGAAGCAAATTCGATATCAGTCTTCCTCAGCGGCGTTCTTTGAACGAATCACTGGCCTCCACCGCTAGCGATCATGAAATTATCAATTTAATTCTAGAATATCGCACTATGGGAAAATAAAGGATTGCGATGTGATGGAACACGAAGAGTTAAATTATGTTGAGTTACCCGCCTGCGATATCGAAGCCACCCAGAAGAAAGTTCAAAGCGCCAGTGGCAGAATATTAAAGGCTGGCTTTGGATTTCCCGGTGGCGGGCGCTTTCACTTTGCTGACCCCGGCGGTAATGAGTTTGCTGTCTGGACTGATGTTGAGGCGCCAGGCACTTCTTGAATATGGATACACTGCGTTTTGAGAACCAAATTGATCGGTCGGATGTGCCAGAACTGACTCAGCTGATTAACGATGCTTATCGTGGTTCAAGCGGATCGCGGCGTTGGACCTCAGAATCACACTTGGTGCAAGGTGACCGTATTTCTGAGCGGCAGCTCGCTGACCTAATAGAGGGTGCAGCGTTCGATCTAATTTCTGCAAGATCTGCATCTGTACAGAAAATAGATTCTATATTGGGATGTATTGGCGTCACCTATTTTGACCATCTGTGTGAGTTTGGCACTTTCGCAATCAGGCCGGACTATCATGGTAGCGGAATCGGCAAAGCGTTATTAGCCTACGCTGAGAACAGGGTCAAATCTCGATGCAGACATTTCCAGGTGGTGGTCCTGGAAGCGAATACGCGTCTGATTCATTTTTATCAGAAGCTCGGTTATACGTTGGTGGGGGAGTCCATCCCATACCCTGTCCATCTTGATGTGGGGATACCCAAAACTCCGGAATTGAAATTAGTTGTTTTGCGCAAACGAGCCTGAAGGGCATTCAAGGAAAGAATATGACTGGACAGACGATTTTTATCCCGGTGCTGGTGCAGGTGCTGTTGACCATGGTTTGCTATATTGGATTGACGGTTGCTAAAGCGAAAGCCATTAAAAATAATGAGGTGGATGACGCACGCCGCGGGCTTTATGACGATGCCTGGCCCGAGAGTGTTATAAAGTTTAATAATAATATCCGCAATCAGTTTGAAGTTCCGGTCTTGTTTTATGTTCTGTGCTTTGTGATGTGGGCGGCGCAATCGGTTACTATGGTCGCACTGGTTATTGCCTGGTTATTTGTGCTTAGCAGGGTGGTCCATGCCTATATCCACACCGGATCAAACTATGTGCCGATGAGGCGCAAGGTATTTATGTTCAGTTGTTTGATGATACTGATTATGTTGATATTGGCGGGCGTGGCTGTGATGTCAACACCGGGTTCAATTCCTTTTAATTGAATCTTCCGGGGTGACGTTCGCGGGTGAAGCGTTCGCGCTTGCAGATCTGGGTGTTATCGACAAACGCGAACCATGGCTATCAGAATGTATACGCAACGCCCACTGAGGTAAAGTCGAGGTCGAAGTTGTCGGTTTCGAACGCTTCGTATTCAGCCCGAATAGCGAGGGAGCCCAACTGAAATTTAGCGCCAATGCCGTAGGCCGGATCCGTGCTGTCATCGGATGCGCCGATATTATTGACCGTAAAATCCCCGTCCCAGGCCAGAAATCCGGCTTTTGCAAAGACACCGAAAGGTCCGAAAGTCAAACCGGCTAATCCAAACGCGCTCAGGCCGGTGATTTCAGACTCACTGGTTAGTATTGGGCCCACCGTTTGCTGCTCGCCGAAGTTGACATACGCGCCTTCGACAGCCACGTCGATCAAAGGAATGATGCCAAAATTATAGCCACCGAATACTTTGTACCCGGTGTCATCTTCGTCAAAATCAATGTCGCCCAGACTCGGATCGTCCTGGCTATAATCTATTTTTGCCGAACCCAGGGAGCCCCCGACATAAAAACCGCTATCGGTGCCTGCTAGGGCGGAGTTTGCTGAGGTCACTGTGACGGCCGCCACTATAATGGATATCAAGCGTTTCATGGTATTTTCTCCAATTCCGTTTTGGGTGCGGTACAGACCATATCCGCTATTTGGATTGCTGTCTATTTAATTGGTAATGTCTTTGTTTTTGAAAAATAATGGGGTATTAACGACTTATACCGTGGTTAAGTATAGAGCGGTTTTTGTTTTTACGTTCACTATAAGCAGGGCTCAGGGGAATATGATTACAGCGCAGCAGGCATTGACCAGTTTGAAAGAAGGTAATCAGCGTTTCGTTTCAGGGTTACAAAGTATCGAAACCCGGGTCAGGCAAATGCACAGCACGGAGTTGGTTGAAGGTCAGGCCCCCTTTGCCATTGTGTTGGGGTGCTCTGACTCAAGAGTGCCTGCGGAAATCATTTTCGATCAAGGACTGGGGGATCTGTTCGTAATCAGGGTAGCGGGTAATATTGTCGCACCGTCACAGATCGGCAGCATTGAATACGCGGTCAGCCAGTTCGGTACGCCTTTGGTGGTGGTGTTGGGGCACAGTCAGTGTGGGGCGGTAGCGGCAACGATCGATGTGCTGAGCCATCGCGAGACGCTGGCATCCTCCCATGTGCTTTCCATCGTAAACCGCATTCGGCCTTCAGTTGAGCCGTTATTTGACGCCGGCTTGCGTGATGATAGGCCGAAGTTGATGCAGGCCGCCGTGAGGGCGAATGTGCGCGCTTCGGCAAATCATTTGCGACACGGATCTGCCATGCTGGAGCCGCTGATCGCAGCCGGCTCTTTGACTATAGTGGGGGCAGAATATTCGCTGGAAAACGGCGAAGTCGATTTTTTTGAGGGGCTGTGAAAATCAGGTTGGCTGGGGGCGTGCTTTCCAAAGAAACCGGCTAATTGTGATGCATGGCACACTCAGGGCAATCCAGGAAACCACGTCGTAGGGGCCATCTCCCACCAGCGCTGCGATCAGGCCTGCAAAACTGAGCACCGCCAGCAGGATCGGTGCTTTAAATATCTGCAGGTTGGTACGGCGAACGTTATTGGCCGGGCTCATCGCGTTTCTCCTTCCAGTAAACCGCCACCTTTGATTTCTTCTATTTGACGGGCAGTGGAACGTTGATGACGGCCAATCCAGAGGTACAATCCGCTGCCCAGCACCACAATCGTAATCAGATCCAATACCAACCAAAGAACCTTAAGCGGAAGGCCGCCGTAGTCACCAAAGTGCAAGGGTTGGGATAGCAGCAGCGTCTGTACATACCAGGGCATAGTGCGGGTGTCTGTGAGCTCGCCTGAGACAGCGTCGATCAGCGCCGGCTGTAAAAGGCGTGACGTCAGCGGTGTGGTGCCACGCATGAACACACTGTAATGATGGGGGCTGGAAAACAGGGTACCTGGCCAGGCCAGGAAGCTGATATCCATATCCGGGACAGCCGCGCTGGCGGTGTCCATAGCGCGCTGCACCGAGCCCAAATCCGTTGGCGGATCGAGATCTTTATAGGGCGCGACCATTTCTGCCAATTGTCCTTGCTGCCAGATGCCGATCACCACCTGACTCAGGGTATTAATGCTGCCGGTGAGCCCGACAACCAAAGCCCACACCAAAGTCACCACACCCAAGAGGTTGTGCAGATCAAGCCACTGCAAGCGGGTGCTGCGCTGCGTACGTACCGTACCAAAATCCAATTTGCGCATGAACGGCGAGTAGAGCACCACCCCGGACACAATCGCGACGACGAATAAAAGCCCCATGAAGCCTAAAAATAACATTCCCGGCAGCCCGGCAAACAGGTCGACGTGCAGTTTGAACATGATGTACATAAATCCGCTGTCCGGTGGTGGCTCGTCAAGTATGTCGGCGGTGCGGGAGTCAAGAACAATGAGGCGGTCGTCCTCCGGTGGCGCGTCATAGGTTTCGGTCATGGTCAATAGCGTCAGATGGGGATGCTCTTTTTCGTCCCAGAAGGCAAAGCGGATTAATTCTCCTGGGTGGCGCAACCGAGCTGCTTCGGCAATCTGGTCCATGCTTGCTGCGGGCGTGCCCGCAGGCATTTCCGGTGCTTCAACCTCATCCCCGAAAGTGTGATCAATTTCTTCATGAAAGATCAGTGGCAGACCGGTCAGGCACAACATCAATAAAAATACAGTGCAGACCAGACTGGTCCATTTATGTATCAAAAACCAGAGCCGGATATTCATATCGGATTCCCCTTGTGCCTTTTTTACGTGCTAGAAGTCAATGGTGGCCGACAGTTGCAAGCTACGAGCATCACCCACATAGAGGTAGCCCGCATTTGAAACACCCCAGGACGATTCATTAAACAGATTCTCCAGATTAGCGCGCAGCACCAGAGGTTTGCCCGCGGCTTTAGTGGTATAGCGTGCCCCGATATCGACCCGTGTCCAGTGCGGTAGCTCAATACGGCCTGACTGGTCGGCGTATTGTTCTCCGGTATAGATAATTCGCGAGGTCAGTGTCAGGTGGTTGATGAGCGGGGTGTCCCACTCGCCGCCCAGGTTCAGCTGAAATTCAGGAACACCGATTGCTGATCTGCCCTGGTTGATACCTTCAGTCGTGGTGGCCATTTCGGAGTCGATATAGGATGCCCCCCCCAAAAGTCGAATAGCCGGTGTTATTTCACCGTAAAGATTAAGTTCCACCCCTTTGTGGGTTTGTTCACCGCTGACTTCGAAGGTGTTGCCAACCCGTATCCCGCTGGGCTTTTCTAAGTGATAGATTGCAACCGAGCCGCCCAAACTATTCCATTCTGCTTTGGCTCCTATTTCGAATTGTTTGGAAACGGTGGGCTCAAAAACCTCACCGGGATTGGTCAGAGTTGGATCGAGCGGTGCGGTCGGCCCCTAGCTCAGGCCTTCCACATAGCTGGCGTATAACGATACGGTTTCTGACCAGGGCTTCAAGACCAAGCCCACCACCGGAGTGGGTTTGCTCTCGTCGTAGGCATCCCCCGACGGTGCGCCGGTTAAAAAATTAAAATTCTGAACCTGAACTTGTTGCTGCCGGATGCCAACGGTCAACTTCACTTTTTCATCCATAAAACCCAAGGTGTCTGCTATTGCATAGCTGGTCAGCTTGGTATCGACGTATTTATTTTTATCTACAGTGATGCCTGCCAGATCGGGGGCGGGGGTATCATTGGAGGTTGTGATGGTCCCGTCCTGGAAAGGGAAGCCTGTGTAAAAAAAGAGGCTTTGATTCTGGCGTACCTGAGTGGCGCTGATATTCAATTGATGGGTAACGAAGCCCGTTGCGAAGCGACTGTTCATACCGGCTTCATAGGAGCGGGAATCCACATCAAAGAGTTGCCAGGCAGGCGCGTAAGTATAGCTGCCAAAATTGCCGGTGATCTCAGGATTACCTGCCACAGCGTCCATTTTACTGGCTCTTGCGCCGGCACCGGCGTAAAGGGTGACTGCGCTGGACAGATCAAACTCAGCACGAAACACGCCGGAGCTGTCTTCCATGGCAAGATCAGTCCAGGAGCCGGGGTAACTGAGGGTGCCCTCCGGCGGAGAGGGCAAATTGGTGACCGTGGGGGCGATTGTAAATTGCCTTACGACGCCGTCGATATTTTGTTTCTGATAGATAAGGTCTGCGCTCAGGCGTAGGCGATCGCCCTGGTAATCCAGCGCCACAGATCCTAACTTATCCTCTTCGGATTGATAATCAACCGTGGTGTCACCAGTACGGTACATGCCGTTCACGCGGGCGCCGAATTCGTCGTTTTCACCGAAACGGCGACCGATATCCAGGTGGCCACCGAGTACAGAGTCTGAAAAGTACTGGGCGGTGAATCGGTTAACGGGCCGGTCTCCGGCCCGCTTCGGAACGATGTTGATTGAGCCACCAATATTGCCGCCGGGCGACATGCCGCTCAGCAAGGCACTTGGACCTTCAAATACTTCCACACGTTCAGCCATTTCAACCGGTACACGAAAGTAGGGCATCAACGCATACATACCGTTAAGCGCGATATCCTGGCTCTCAACCGGGAATCCCCGCAGGATAAAATCTTCGTTGATATTGCTGCGGGCACTGGCACTGCGCACCGAGGGCTGATTGGCGAGAACGTCCAAGACGCTACGGGCTTGCTGGTCTTCTATGGTTTTACTGGTATAGCTGGTGATACTGAATGGCGCGTCCAGAATGTCGGTGTTGCCCAGAATCCCCAGGCGGACACCATCGGCTACTTGTCCGCCATTGAAGGGCATTGGCAGTTGCTCTGAAGCAGGCACCGCGTTGGCGGAGACTTCAACTGCAGGCAGGGTACTTTCACCTGCCTTTTCCAACGTCACGGTGTGCTCGTTAGTGAAACGATAGGTGAGTCCGGTTCCGGCCAGTAACAGTTCAAGCGCAGCTTGGGGATGGTATTCGCCCTGGATACCTTGTGTGGTTATGCCTGCAGTCAGGTCCGAAGCGTACAGTAATTGCAAATCCACTTGCTGGGAAAAGTTGAGTAATGCACTTTGCAAGTCACCTGCCGGAATAGAGAAATTGGACATGGCAGCTGAATGTTGTTCTTTGGCAACGACGCTGCTGACCCGATTATCATCTGCCAAGACTGTCGTATGAGCAAAAACGGTCGCCAGGATGGCGGTACCGAAATATCCCCGGGAATTCATATTTTTAATCCTATGATCACTGCGAAAGGCGGTTGGTAATACGCTTCAGTTAAATAGGACTGGTTCGAGGATGGAACTCCTGACCTGGATAATGAGAAAAAGGCTGAGCGACAAAGAGTGAGTCAGTTTCCGGTTCGGGGCCGGCTCTAGTGTGAGGCCCGGAGAAAGATCAGCAGTGGTGTAATTTCCAGTATCGATAAGGACTGAGTTTGCTCCAGTGCCATCAGCGCCTGTCCAGTATCCTGCAGATTGAGTACGCCGGTGAAATGCTGCTCGCCGCCGGGTTGGCGGGCCAATACTATTTTTCCGGCATGGTATCGATCCAGTTCGGATACCACTTCACTCAGAGGGCGGTTTATAAATATGAGTTTGCCGTGCCTCCACGCAGCCGTATTGTCGGCGACGTGTGAGCCCGATGGTTGCACACCGTTGCGATCGTAAAATGCGGTATCGCCTGCGTTCAGGAGCAAGCTTTGAAATTCAGCGTTGTTGAGTTCGCTTGCTATTTCCACTCGGCCTTCGGTGACCGCCACGCGGGTATCCTGCTGGGTTTTGCGTACGGAAAACGCGGTACCCACTGCCCGGGTCCGCCCGATGCCGGTGTGGACTTCAAACGGGCGGGCGGGATTTTTGCTGACTTCAAAATAAGCCTCGCCTCGTAGCAGGGTGATACAACGGCAGTGCTCGGTAAATTCGATGTTGACAGCTGAATCCGTATTTAAAAACAGGACAGAGCGATCGCTTAGGGTAATCTGACGGATTTCACCTACCGAGGTGAAATAGGTCGATTGCAGGTTTTCAAGGGTTGCTGATTGCCCGAACAAGACACAGGCAAGTAGCGCGAAACACGCGGCGAGTCCCGGTTTCCAGCCAGTGAAGCGACGGCTGGGGGTAGGGGAAACTGCCGCCGGTGCGGGTATCTGGCCCAGCTCATCCCACAATTTTTTGGCTTCACTGTAGGCGGCCCAATGCGTCGGGCTTTGTTCCAGCCATCGCTGGAATAGCTGCCGGTCCTCGGTGCTGGCATCGCCCGTTGTCATGCGTACAAACCAGGTGGTGGCCTCTTCAACCAGCGACTCCGGAAACCGCTCCTGCTGGTCATCCGCGGGTCGGTTAGTGCTGGCTGGATTTCGCTGGGTCATTGCTTTTTGCTCTTTAGTCGGGGCGCCCTCAATAGGTGGACTGCCTGACATGGAGGATTCCTGACGTTGTATATGTCATTAACAAAATAAATGATTGAGGCTTATACGCCTTGGGATTTTAGCCTATTACGGCAATGGAGAAGTGCTTTGATAATGTGTTTTTCTACCATATTGCGGGAAATTTGCAGGCGAAGGGCAATATCCGGGTTGCTCAGCCCATCGAAGCGACTCATTAAAAACACTTCACGGCAGCGCGGAGGTAAATCATCGACTGCTCGGGCTAACGTTTGCAGGCGCTGATGGTCTTGAGCGCATTGTTCGGCGTTGGGGTGAGGGCAGATAGCCTGATCGAAGGGCGCGTCATCGGCGGTGGTGGTGAACTTGCTGCGGGTGCTTTCCCGCGCCAGATAATCCCGTGCGGCATTGGCACCCACAGTAAATAAATAGGCCTGGGGATTTTCCACCGGTTGCTTGGGCCTGTACCGTAGCACCCTTACCCAGGCCTCATGGGCAACATCCTCGGCAGCCTGTTCACTGCGTAACATAGCCATAAGAAAACGCTTCAGGGCCGGTTGGTGGTCGTTATAAAGCTGTCCGATGGAAAAGTCAGTGGCAAAGTCATTCATACCGCATCTTCTGGAGTGTGCCTGTGGGGTGACGAGTCGTACGCTAAGAGAGGTCTCCGAGGATAATGCAAATAGGAATTATTGGCAATTGGCAGAGGTGACGTTTTGGTTTCGGTTCGATAGCGGTTTTTTGAAGGTATGCCCGGTTACGCCTGCATTCCCGTTGTTGTCATAAATTCGCCTTACCATGCGCCTGACTTTGGCCCGTAATCGGGGTCTTACTCAGGAGAGAGCTTATGACAGATTCAGATAATCAGAATAGTGATCCAACCCGTCGGCGTTTTCTGAAGCGCTCGGGTCTACTGGTGGCTGCCGGAGCTACCGGGACGTTGACGCCACGCTGGGTCACCGGGGCACCCGCTATTATTACTCCGGATGCGGCGCTCCCGCAATTGCAGCAGGGCATTCAGATCGGCGACGTGCAATGTGAGGGGGCCATGATCTGGAGCCGCAGTGACCGCCCCTCCCGTATGGTGGTGGAATACGATATTAATCCTGAATTCTCGAGCCCGGTTAAGATTCGTGGGCCCTATGCATTGGAGACGACGGATTTTACCGCGCGTTTGGATTTAACTCGTTTGCCCTGCGATCGTGAAATTTTTGTGCGCGTCGCTTTTCAGGATCTAACGAATGACCGTGTCCTGAGCGAGCCGGTGGTGGGGCGTTTTATTACCGCACCCCGACACCGGCGTGATATCCGGTTTCTTTGGTCAGGAGATACGGCGGGTCAGGGGTGGGGGATCAATCCCCAATTCGGTGGCATGACTATTTACGAAGCCATGCGCCTGGAACGGCCGGATTTCTTTATCCACAGTGGTGACACGATTTATGCCGACGGGCCAATTGCAGAAACACAGGTGGCGGAAGACGGGCGTATCTGGAATAACCTGGTGACAGAAGCAGTGTCTAAAGTAGCGGAAACGTTGCCGGAGTATCGGGGCCGTTACCAATACAATCTGATGGATGAGAACGTGCGTCGCTTTAATGCCGAAGTGCCACAAATTTGGCAGTGGGACGATCATGAGGTGGTAAATAATTGGTCTGGCTCCAAAGATCTGCTGGACGATGATCGCTACACTGAAAAAAATATTCCCACCCTGGTCGCGAATGGCAGCAAAGCGTTTCTGGAATATGCCCCCATGCGCTATCACGCTGCAGATGAATCCGAGCGTGTGTACCGAAAAATTTCCTACGGCGATCTGCTGGACGTCATCGTCATTGATATGCGCAGTTATCGTGGCCCCAACACAGCGAATGATCAAACTCGGCAAAGCGCAGAGACGGCGCTACTAGGGGACAAGCAATTGCGCTGGATAAAAAAGCAACTCGCAGAATCGAAAGCCGTTTGGAAAGTGATAGCATCCGATATGCCCATCGGGCTGGTGGTGAGCGACGGTGATGATAAATTTGAAAATATGGCCAACGGCGACGGCAAGCCATTGGGGCGGGAATTGGAAATGGCCGACTTATTGCGGTTTATTAAACGGAAACGCATCAGGGATGTGGTGTGGTTTACTGCGGATGTCCATTATACTGCTGCCCATTATTACGATCCGAATCAAGCGCAATTCCAGGACTTCCTGCCTTTTTGGGAGTTTGTTGCAGGCCCGTTAAATGCTGGAAGCTTTGGTTCCAATACCCTGGATAATACATTCGGACCTCAGGTCAAATTTGAAATGGCGCCGGAGCAAGCCAATATGTCCCCGTTTGCCGGATTCCAATTTTATGGTCAGGTGGATATTGATGCCTGGTCCAGCGAGTTGACAGTGACATTGAAAAACGCGAATGGCGAAGCGGTTTATAGTCATACATTGGAGCCGCAGCGGCGTCATGGCAGGCCCTATTGAGGCCCGCCCATGCAGCTGGTTGTGATTGCGCTCGTGTTGTAATAGCGTAGCTGGGGTAAATTCAATTCAGTTCAAGTTTGTTTCCCCAGAGCGATTCGGTTGAACCATCGTTTCGCTCTGGGTGTCAGCCCTTTGCTATCCGCAGGCTGGGTAGATAACTGAAAGTAAATTATTAAGGTTAGTTAGTTGAAAATGAAAATATGGGTAGACGCCGACGCCTGTCCGGTGGTGGTAAAAGAGATCTTGTATCGTGCTGCAAATCGGGTTCCGGTTCAGGTAACCCTGGTGGCCAACCAGTTTTTGAGTGTGCCCAAATCTCCACACATTGCTTTTGTTCAGGTGGCTTCCGGCTTTGATATTGCGGATAACGAAATTGTAAAGCGGGTGGAGTCAGGTGATTTGGTGATTACCAGTGACATTCCTCTGGCTGCAGATGCTATTGAAAAGGGGGCATTGGCGCTAAGCCCTCGCGGCGAGCTGTTCACGGCAGACAATATCCGTGGCCGACTGAATATGCGGGACTTTCTCGATACCATGCGTTCCAGTGGAGTGGATACAGGCGGACCCCCGGCGTTAAGTCAAAGCGACCGGCAAGCGTTTGCCAATCACCTGGATACGCTGTTGAGCAAGGCCAATAACTAGCCCCGGCTAAAGTCGATGTTGTCAATCAAGCGGGCTTTACCCATTCGGGCAGCAGCCAGAATCACCAGCTTGTCGTCATTTGGCCCCGCCCTTTCCAGGTCGTCTGCACGGCAGATGGTGAAATAGTCCGGCTCAAATCCGGCTTGTTGCAGTGTATGGTTGGCCCGTGTTCGGATAGATTCAAAATCGGTATTGCCGTTTTGAATGTCTTTTTTTGCTTGGCACAAACATTGGTACAGGGTGGCGGCCCGGTGTTTTTCATCGGCACTTAAAAAACCATTCCTGGAACTCATGGCCAGTCCGTTGTCTTCCCGTACGGTGTCTACGCCGATGATCTCGATGTCAAAACACAACGCGGTTGTCATGCGGCGAATCACAGCTAACTGCTGAAAATCTTTTTTACCGAACAGCGCAACATCGGGTTGTACAATATTGAACAATTTTGTCACGACTGTGGAAACACCATCGAAATGCCCCGGCCGCGATGCGCCACAGTGACGGGAGGTGACTTCGGTTACCACCACTTTTGCCCAGGTATCCTGATCCCCGGGATACATTTCATCAACGGCGGGCGCAAACAGCAGATGGCAACCCGCTGCGGATAATTTTTCCTGGTCCTGGGGCAAAGTGCGAGGGTAATCGGAAAAGTCTTCACCTTCACCGAATTGCGTGGGATTGACAAAAACGCTGGACACCATTACGTCGCTTTGTTTGAGACCTTCTTTGATTAAGGTAATGTGACCCTCGTGCAGATTACCCATAGTGGGTGCGAAGCCGATACGTTTGCCGTTGCCGCGCTGCTGATGAATTTCTTTACGCAATGCTTCTATGGTGTGGACTGTTTTCATCATTCGAATCCATGTTCCGGGCCCGGGAAAGTGCCCGCTTTTACGGCGTTCACATAAGCTTCAATAGCGCCGCTGATACTGCCGTCACCTTCTGCCATAAAGTTCTTTACGAACTTAGCCGGTTTGCGGGTAGTGGCTCCGAGCATGTCATGCAAAACCAAAACCTGTGCATCGGATGCGGGGCCTGCTCCGATTCCAATAACCGGAATCGAGACTTTACTCATAATCACTTCCATCAATTCCGAAGGAATGCATTCATATAATAACATGGCTGCGCCGGCCTCTTCTGCGGCGATGGAATCCGCAATAAGTGCCTCCCGTTCTGCCGGATCGCGGCCTTGCACTTTGTAGCCTCCCATTTTATTTACCGATTGCGGTGTCAACCCCAGGTGCACACAGACTGGCACGCCTCGATCCGATAATAATCTGACGCTACTGCGCAACCATTCGCCGCCTTCCAGTTTTACGATGTGCGCCCCCGCGCGCATTAAGGCAGCGGAACTTTCCAGTGCTTGTTGTTCGGTAGCGTACGCCATAAACGGCAGGTCGGACATGATCAATGCGCCCTGATTGCCCCGTTGCACGCATTCAGTGTGATAAATCATATTTTCCAGAGTGACAGGCACTGTGCTGTCGTGTCCCTGCAGAACATTGCCGAGGGAATCACCCACCAGCAATACTTCCACACCGGCTTTTCCGGCGAGATGGGAAAAGGTGCTGTCGTACGCGGTCAGGCAGGTAAACTTGCTGCCTTCCTGCTTTATTTTATTGAGTGTAGATAGGGTGATAGGCATGGTCAGGCTCGCTCACACTTGGCGCGCATCAAAAGGCGCGAGAGGGTAAAAGTGGTGTCGTCCACTTCGAATCGACAAAATATACTCCACTAGATTTTCATAGTCACGGGTGCTTTCTGCCAAGTTCAGCTCGGCGGTATTGACCATTAACAGCGGTGATTCATCGTAGTAGTGAAACAATTGATGGTAAGCTGCGCTAAGTTGATCCAGGTATTGGTCCGTGATCTGTTGTTCGCAGATAATCCCTCGTCGTTCGATACGGGATTTCAGCACCGGTGTGGGCGCCTGCAAATAAATTACCAAATCCGGTTTGGGTATATCGGTGATAAGATGTTGATACACTTTGTCGTATAAAATCAACTCGTCATCTGCCAGCGTTAATCCGGCAAACAAGCGGTCTTTGTGAATTAAAAAATCCGCTACACGTACGGGTTGAAATAAATCATTTTGTCGCAGTGAATTGAGTTGGTCCGCTCGCTGTAATAAAAAAAATAATTGGGTTTGCAGCGCCCAGTGTTGTTGGTCTTCATAAAAACGTTCCAAAAAAGGATTGTCCGCAGCGCCTTCCAGCAACAACTCATAACCGAAAGTTGCCGCCAATTTTTTAGTGAGCGTTGTTTTGCCGACGCCGATCGGCCCTTCAACCACAACAAACTTGGGTGGTTGTTCATTGCTATTTGTCGGTGCTTCCGGATTACTCATAGCGGCTCAGTGAGGTCTATTTCAGGAAGATAAATCAGGCAGTTGCCATAGCCCTTGTGTGCCTGTTGTTTTTAACAGATCAACTACGGCTTTGCCATCAGGAAGAACCAAATCCGGTGCTAAATCGAACAATGGCTTCAAAACAAAATTCCGTTGCTGCAGGCGAGGGTGCGGGATTTGCAAGCGTTCTGTGTCTATAACCTGCCTATCAAATAACAGAATATCCAGGTCCAGGGTGCGAGGAACCCATTGTTCAGGGCCGCGTTCCCGGCCCTGCTCAAGTTCGATTCGCTGTAGTTGGTGCAGCAGTTCCATCGCGGGTAAATCGCATTGGAGGAGCGCGACTGCGTTAACGTAATCCGGTTGCTGGCCGGGGCCTATCGCCTTGCTGCCGTAGAAGGGAGAACACACCAGAAGACGGCAGTGGGGGATCTGTCCGATATTTTGAAGGGCGCTTTCCAGTTGCAATGCCGGGCTTTGCAGATTGCTACCCAGTCCGATGTAAGCATGGTGTTTCATCTGCGAGCCTTGGTGAATCTTGTCAGGTGTTGCCGGGCGTGTTGGGATTTCGGCGGCTTTTATAGCGGCGTTTGCGGCGTGGCTTGTGGGTGCCGCTGAGCGCTTCACACATTTTGGTGCGCTCGCTTTCGGAGGCTTTTTGGTAATCGGTCCACCATTGGCCTAATCCTGCTTCAATTTCACCGGCTTCTTCGCGTAACAATAACAGGTCATAAGCAGCACGGAAGCGGGGGTGTTGAACCAGCGATTGGCAACGCTTGATCGTGCGGCTCGATAGCCGCGACTGCAGTTCCCAGATTTCCCGCATGGGTAAGCCAAAACGCTTCGGTATGGAGGTGTGTTGGGCCTGCTTGCTGGTGACGCGCTGAATTGCCTTTTGCAAAGCCGGTACCGGGTGCAGGCCGCTTTCAATAATCTTGCTCCATTCCAGCTGTAATGGCCCCCACAACAGCACCGCGAATAAGAATGCCGGAGTCACCGGTTTATTTTGCGCCAGCCGTACGTCGGTGTTACGCAGTGCCAGGTCGATCATGGCTTGCATGCCCTGAGCGTGGTTAACCTCGGGTGTCGACAACGGGAATAGCCATTGCGCCAGATCGTATTTCAGCATCAGCGGCCATACCGTTTGGGCACTACCGCCAAGGAAGAGCTTCAATACTTCTTCGAACAGACGGGCAGGGGGAATCAACTCCAGCAGATCAGCCAGGCTGCGGATGGGGGCGGCGGTTGCCGGCTCAATTTCAAAATCCAATTTGGAGGCGAAACGAACTGCCCGTAGCATGCGTACAGGGTCTTCGCGGTAGCGTTGTTCAGGATCACCGATCAGGCGCAGAGTGCGATTTTGAATGTCTTCATAGCCGCTGACAAAATCGATGATGGCGCCATCGGTGTGGCGGTAATAAAGTGCGTTGGCTGTGAAGTCGCGGCGTTCAGCGTCTTCATCCAGGGAGCCGAATACGTTATCGCGCAGTAACATGCCGTGTTCGGACTGAGCTGAGAGGTGTTCATCTTCTTCATCGGCTTTGCTGTGATTGGCGCGGAATGTCGCTACCTCGATGATTTCACGACCAAAGCGTACGTGAGCTAGCCGGAAACGACGCCCGATCAGGCGGCAATTACGCTGAAATACCCGTTTTATGTCCTCCGGGTGAGCGCTGGTGGCAACGTCAAAATCCTTAGGGTGCAGCCCGATTAGCCCGTCGCGTACCGACCCACCGACCAAATAGGCTTCATATCCTGCTTTTGTCAGGCCGTCCAGTACCATCAGCACATTGCGGCCGATGTCTTCTTCCTGAAAGTGGTGTTTGTCGCGCGGAATTTCACGGCGAGTAAGTGCACCGTGATTGGCGGAAAGCAGGTGTTTGATCTTATTGATTAGCCGTTTCGGCATGCTGGTCGGGTTGATTTCCGTATTAGTTTAGGTCAGTTCAAGGTTTATACAGGGATTCTAGCATTGACGCTCTATTGATAGTAGCCACTATTCAACAGGTTAGACGTTTTCTGGGAAGGTGTGAACTGCGTGTAATGTGAAAAGGCGTATTTTACGGTTTATGAAAAGCAAAAAGGGAAAGCCTTTCGACTTTCCCTTACACTTCACTTTTATTTTTATAGTTATCGAAGTTCGATTCTTTTCTTGACTGGGCCCGTAGGCCCAGTCTTAGTGCCGACTCTTATTGTTGTATTGTATTTGGTGGTTGTGACACTTGAAGGATCTTTCGATCAAAGCCAATAGTTATTATTATTTGTTTGGCTCACAACCCTGGGGTTGTCTTCTTGTTTTTTGCCACTAAAAAGTGACCACCTTAGCTTTATTATTGTTGTTGTTGCTTTCTACTCTCCAAGGGTGCCTTTTATTATTGTTGTTGGTTATGTCTGGCTGTCCCTTGTAGGTACGCTAGATATATAGCAGGGCGCGTGCCAACTAGTGCCAAAAATAATATATCGTTATAAAACAGTAGGTTACTAATGTTGCAGTATGTAAACAGGCCAAAATGTCAATGTTTTGTTACCCCTCGTGTGGGTATGTGTTCCCGCTGTGTGTAGGTAGGTAACACTTATGGGTAGTGTGGGGGAGGTAACAGGTTCCGTTACAGATTGTTAAATTTGTTAACATATCAACGTTTTGAGGCCTGCTATTCGGCCATTGGCGTCAGGGGCGCAGGCCAATCCGGGCCATTGCCTAAAAACGGTAGGTAACGTTATGTAACAGGTGGAAAAGCAGGGCGGAGAGAGGAGGGCAGGGCTGCTGTCAGATTTTTGTCTTATCGGGCGCCCGCTTTTTTGCGAGGAATGCCAAGCCGTTGCCGCCGCTCCCACAGGCATTTACGACTAATGCCTAGTTTTTGAGCTAGTTCGGTTTCCGTCATCTGGTCCTGGTGTTCCAATACAAAGCGTTGGAAGTAGTCTTCCAGGGACAGGTCTTCAGCCGGGTCCTGTACTTCTTCGTGCTTTTGCAGGCTGTTGCGCGGAGTGGGTAGGGGCACATCATCATCCAGATCGTATTCCGGTTCGGAATGCAGATCCAGGGCCATCAGGTCAGGTGCAATGACCTGGCCGTCACACAAGATAACCGCGCGTTCGATGGCATTTTCCAATTCACGTACGTTGCCGGGCCAGCGATAACTATTAATTGCTTTCAGAGCCTCGGCACTAAAACTCATCTCTTTCTTTGCCATGCGACGGGCTGTGCGGATCAGCATTTCCAAGGCCAGCTTTTCAACATCGGCTCCCCGTTCACGCAAGGGGGGCAGTTTCAGCTCCACTACGTGCAGGCGGTAATATAAATCTTCGCGGAATCGGCCTTCTTTGGCGAGAAACTTTAGATTGCGGTGGGTCGCTGCGACCAAGCGTACATCTACGGTCTTGGATTGCACGGAACCGACACGACGCACTTCTTTTTCCTGCAGTAGCCTCAGCAGGCGGGCCTGGGCTTCCATTGGCAGTTCACCGATTTCATCCAGGAACAGCGTGCCGCCGTCAGCGGCTTCAACCAGTCCTTTGCGATTCGCATTGGCCCCGGTAAATGCGCCTTTTTCGTGGCCAAACAACTCGGATTCAATCAGGGTTTCCGGAATGGCCGCACAGTTAACGGATATCAAAGGGCCGGCACTACGTAAGCTTTGGTCGTGCACCGCTCGCGCTACCAGTTCTTTACCGGTGCCGGATTCCCCCAGCACAAGCACAGTGGAATCAGTCGGGGAAACTTTTTGGATGTTTTTGAACAATACCTGCATGGATTCGCATTCGCCAATCATGCCGGTAGTGGGGTAATCGCGGCTGATTTGTGATTTTAAAGCCTGATTTTCACGCTGCAGCGCTTTCTCTTTCAGAATGCGTTCAACGGACATGAGCATTTCATCGTGATCGAAGGGCTTTGCGATGTAGTCTACCGCGCCCATCTTCATGGATTCTACGGCGGATTTGAGGCTCGCATAGCTGGTCATCACCAATACAGGGATGCCTTCAGCATGGGAAATGATGTCGGTGCCGGGCGCGCCAGGCAGGCGCAGATCGGTGATGATCAGATCAAAGTCAGGCAATTTAAAATTATCGAGGGCATCCTGCACGGCTCCGGCTTCACTGATTTGATAGCCGCTACGTTCCAAAAGACGACGCAAAGCATTGCGTATGACTGCTTCGTCTTCAACGATCAGGATATGGCTCATGCTGTTCCTCATGGTTGACATCACTTGCGCTCGATTCGCTCGTTTGCAAACTGAAACGAGGAAGAGTAATGGTAACACGGGTTCCGCCCTTTTCGGAATCTAAAGGACTCTGGATTGTGATTTGTCCGTAGTGCTCCTCTATTATGCTATAGACGAGTGACATTCCTAAACCGGTACCTTTACCGGGGTCCTTGGTTGTTACAAAAGGTTCGTAAATACGCTTGAGTACTTCTGCCGGTATGCCGCTTCCATTATCTTCAACATCCACTACGATGGTGTGATCCAGCTGTTGGCTGCTGATGCTGACTTTACCATCGGCAGCCTGCTCATGCTGCATAGCATCACGGGCATTGCTGAATAAATTAATAAAAACCTGAGTTAGTTTTTGCTGGTCGCCTTTGACGCAATGATCCGGTTGCGCTGCGTTATTAAACTGAACCTGAACCGCTTCTTTGTTCAGTTGCAAGAGATCAATGGCTTCCTGAATGGATTCCTGAATGTACACCGGTTCCATGGCCACCTCGGTACTTCCGCTGTGACTGAAACTTACCAGGGATTGAACGATACGCCCGATACGTTTGGTCTGATCCAGTATTTGATCGGCGCTGTCCAGAATCACTTTATCTTCGCTGTCGAAGCGTAAATTTTGCGCCAGACAGGCAATACCGGTAATCGGGTTTCCGATTTCATGAGCGACACCCGCTGCCAGCCTGCCCACTGAAGCCAGGCGTTCGTTGTGAGCAACGTGATGTTCCAGCATTTTTACTTCGGTGGTGTCTTCCACCACCACCACCTGGCCACCCAATCCGATGGCAGCTTTGTGCAGGCTGATCCAGCGATGATTGCCGTCCAACTCCAGCTCAAGTTGAAGGTTGCGCGCTTCGTCAGACATAAAACGCTCAAAGACGCGGTTCCACGGTGCCGGAAGATGAGGAATTTGCGATCCAAGAATCTGATCTGGCGAAACCTGCGTGATTTCACCCAGAGCACTATTCCAGCCCAGCACCTCGCCGTCGTTCCCCAGCGAGCACACGCCGACCGGAAGATCCTGTAAAGTTTGTCTGTGAAATCGGCGCAGGCTGTCCAACTCCGCGGCGAGGCCAGTGAGCTTGTCATGATATTCTTCAAGCCGACTTTCAATAAAATGGATGTCTTGGGAGTTGGTGTCGTTATTCTGTATTACATAGGGCACCGACCCCGTCATAATTTCGTGAGCCACGGCAGGCCCGAGCAAGCCGGATAAATTACTTTCCAATTGATCCCGTAAACGCCGTAATGCGTAGGGCCGGGTTTCATCCAGGCTCATAGCCAGGTCATTCAATGCCAATTCTACTTCGCGCCGTGCCGTGCTCATGCCCAGCGGTTTCGCCAGTCGACCGATAAATTCCCGGGCGGATGCGATGGATAATTCCCAGCGCTGTGGTCGTCTCAGGTTATCCATATTACAGGTTTCTGCAGCCTGAATTTCGGCGGGGCTTGCTTCCGTCAGCATCGACACAATGCCGAAGATGACCGAGTTAACGAAGATGGCGATGGTAGCAATGAAGTAGCTGCTGTCCGGTTGTGGAATGGGTTTGTCAAATACCAGCGGCACAGAAATCTGAATTTGGATGCCCGGAAGAATTGGCAGTAACAGGCCGAAGATCCACACACACAGGCCTGCTGCTAAACCCGCCAGGAATCCATCCCGGGTGGCTTTGGGCCACAGCAGTACACCGAAGATACCCGGAACGAATTGCATGGTCGCAACGAACGCAAGGAAGCCGAGTTCCGATAGGGTGTGCTTGCCTTGCATCATGATATAGAAACCGTAGCTAACCAGGATAATAGCCGTAATAAGAATGCGGCGCGTCCACAGTAGCCACGAATACAAATTTTTGCGGCGATAGAACGGCGCTAACGGTAACACGATGTGATTCAGCACCATTGCAGATAACGATAGGGTGCACACGATAATGACGCCGCTGGCAGCAGAGAGACCGGCGGTAAAAACCATAATGGCCAACCATTTTGAACCCATGGCTTGTGGCACCAGCAAACTGAAATATTCCGGGTTGCTGAAAATATTTAACTTTGCCGCAGCCCATAAAATAATTAGCACCGGTAACGCAAGAATAAAAAGATAAAGAGGCAGACCCCAGCTGGCGGAAAGCAGCGCGCGGGGGTTCAGATTTTCGGTGAACGCCATGTGGTACATATGAGGCATTGCTACCGCAGCTACAAAAAATGCCGCAACCAACGCGCGCCAAGGCCCTTCTTCTAAAGGTTGGTACAATGAAACCAGTTGTTCCGGATGTTCAAGCAGCCAATCATTCAGGCCTTGTGGGCCGTCAAACACCGAAAACAGAACCACACCACCGGCGACAAAAAAGAAGATCATTTTAAGCAATGATTCGAAGGCAATGGCAACAACCAGGCCTTCGTGTTTTTCTCGCGAGCTGATGTGGCGGGCACCGAACAAGATGGCGAACAAAATAATCATCAAGACGAACAGAAATGCCAACACATCCTGGGAAATATCCTGATCCATGATGTGTACGGATTCGGCGACTGCCTGAATTTGTAGTGCTAATAAAGGCAGAATGCCGATCAGCATGGTGACGGTCACTACAGTACCGACGACCGGGCTGCGGAAACGGAATGACAACAAGTCGGCCAGAGAGCCGAGTTGATAGGTTTGGGTGAGCCGTAAAATGGGCGCCAGTATAATAGGCGCCAGCATAAACGCACCGGAGATCCCTAAATAATAGGCCAGAAAGTTGTAGCCAAAATCGTGTGCGAAACCGACCGCGCCGTAAATCCCCCAGGCACTGACAAACACGCCTAAAGACAGAACATAGGTAGCCGGATGACGAATTATGCGAACCGGTATATAGCCATGTTCAGTGAGATAGGCTGCCAGAAAAAACAGCATCAAATAGCCGACACCGATGCTGAAAATCTGAAGAATACTAAAATCCATCCAGATCCCGGCTCCGCGCAATCCAGAACGTTACCCCAATAAGAAACCCCCACACCAGAAAGGGTCGCCACCAGGATGTTCCGCTGCCAGCCCACCACTGCATGAGTGTGGGTGATAAGACGTAGGCACCCGCAATAAATATCAGAACTAAGCGATCAATGTACATTAAGCATACCCTGAAAGGAGGTAGGTTGATGGTACGTTAGGCTGTGGGCTGTTGCAAAGAGCGGCGATGGGGTACCCGTTGAATTTGCCATTGTTCTACGGCCCAGGCTAATAGGGTTTCTTTGTCGGTTGCCAAAAGGGATTGCGGCGGCTTTTGCCCCAACGCCTGCAGACAGTAGTGCAGGTGCGGCAGCGGGTTGGATAAAGGTATCGCTTCGGCATGGGTTTGCTTGGAAAGCTTCTGCCCCTGCGGATTTACAATCACCGGAAGATGGGCGTAGACCGGGTGTGGCAGCTGCAACAAGGTTTGCAGATAGCGGTGCCGGAATGCGGAATCCAGCAAGTCGCAACCGCGAACGATATGTGTTACGCCCTGGGCCGCGTCATCCAGGACCACCGCCAAGTGGTAGGCAAACAGTCCGTCTTTGCGCTGAATGACAAAGTCACCGCCATCCTGGTCGAGTTTGGTTTCCACCCACCCCTGCAGTAAATCATGAAAGCGGGTCAGGTTTGGGGACACTTTAATCCGGATAGCCGCGGGCTTCTGCGGTTTCTGGTAACAGCGGCGGCAGGTCCCGGGGTAGGTGGCAGATCCGGTGAGGGCAAAAATATCCGCACGTGAGCAGGTGCAATAAAAAGCGTTTTGTTGCTGCAGTAATTGATCCACAAGGGATTGATATAATGGGGAGCGTTGGCTCTGATAGAGCACATCGCCGTCCCAATCGAGTCCATAAAATTGCAGGGTATCCAGTATTCGCTCAGCGGCACCGGGTTGGGTTCTGGGTGGATCGAGATCCTCCATGCGTACCAGCCAGGTTCCGTTATGGGCGCGCGCATCCAGAAAACTGGCTACCGCCGTCATCAATGAGCCGATATGGAGAGGTCCGGTAGGCGAAGGTGCAAAACGGCCGATATAAGGGTGCTTTTTTGCTTCGGAATCCGGTGTCTTAGTCATGTAATAGAAAAGGCACGGGTATGGCCGTGCCTTTCTTAATTAGAGAGCAGGCTCTAACGGGGCGGGAATAATCACGTACCCCATTGTTTCTCTTTGATCTCCTGCAATGTTTTGCAGTCGATGCACAGTGTTGCGGTGGGCCGTGCTTCCAGTCGGCGGATACCGATTTCGATGCCACAGGCTTCACACCAGCCATACTCTTCTTTTTCGATGGTACCCAGAGCTTGGTTGATTTTGCGAATCAATTTACGTTCGCGATCGCGTGTACGCAGCTCCAGGCTGAATTCCTCTTCTTGAGTTGCACGATCGGCTGCATCAGGAAGGTTAACGGACTCATCTTTCATGTGGTGCACAGTGCGATCGACTTCTTCCATCAGTTCCTGGCGCCAGTTGAGTAGAATCTGTCTGAAGTGCTCCAGCTGACCTTTACTCATGTATTCCTCATCTTTGGCCGTTTCGTAAGGCTCAAAATGGGATCGTGAGAGTTCAACGACATTCTTCTTTTTTCTTGTTGCCATAAGCGTAATCCTCGCAACTGCTCAATCTTTAATCTATATCAGCAAAACCCAAGATTGGCAAATCCTTGATATTGCTTGATCCTGCAGTACTTTAGGTTTTATAACTTCGGTACATTAGTTGATCGGGTGAAGCCTTAAGTGAAGCATATACCCCTGATTTTGCAGCAGCATATTCATCAATCTTGGTCCTTACCCACCATCCCGCCGGTAGTATGAGCAATAAACATCAGAGCTTCGGGCTTTATATAACGACCTGTTATATTATCCCCGCGCAGGCGCTCTCCAGCGACAAGCGCCCGATCATAACCCCATTTTACGGGCTATGGAATACCGGCGACCTGTGATCTTTTACCACTTTTGTGAAAAAACAATGACAAGAGGAAGTCAATTTTGCTAAAGCTCGCTGACAGAGCCGCTCAGATCAAATCCTTTCACGTCATGGCGCTGGTGGAGCAGGCGGCGCAACTGGAAGCTCAGGGGCGGGATATCATCCATCTGGAAGTGGGAGAGCCGGATTTTCCGACACCCGCCAATGTGGTAGCCGCGGGGGTCGCGGCCATGCAGGAAGGCAAAACCCGTTATACGGCGGCCCTGGGTTTACCGGCACTACGTCAGGCCATATCCGATTTCTATCAGTCCCGGCTGGGCGTGTCTGTCGCTCCGGACCGGATCATGATCACACCGGGTGCATCCGGCGCAATCGGGCTGGTTAGCGGTTTGTTGTTTAATGCCGGCGACGGCGTTCTGTTGTCCGATCCGGGCTATCCCTGTAACGATAACTTTCTGCATCTGGTGGGGGCATTGCCGCAGCGTGTTGCGGTCAGTGAGGCGACGCAGTTCCAGCTTACCGATGAATTGGTCCAGCAACATTGGCGCGATAACACGCGGGGTGTCTGGCTTGCTTCGCCTTCCAACCCCACCGGGACCTTGATCCCACTGGCTGAAATGAAAAAAATCAAGTGGCGGGCGGAACAGGCCGGTACGGCTTTAATCGTGGACGAAATTTATCACTGCCTCAGCTATGAGCAGGAACCGCAAACCGTGTTGTCGTTGCCGGATGCCGGTAATAACGTGTTTGTACTGAATAGCTTTTCCAAATATTTCAATATGACCGGTTGGCGATTGGGTTGGTTGGTCGCCCCTCAATGCCATATACCTGCCCTGGAACGTATGGCTCAGAATTTCTATCTGTCAGCGCCGACGGTAGCGCAGCACGCCGCGCTGGAGGCGTTTTCCGACACCAGCATCGGTATCTATGAAGAGCGCCGGGCCATTTTGGCAAAGCGCCGGGATTTTTTGTTGGCAGCGTTACCGAAGCTGGGAATACGGGTTCCGGTTGCACCCCAGGGGGCCTTTTATATCTATTGTGATATCGCTGAACTGGGCATAGGCAGCTTTGAGTTTTGTCAGAAATTACTGAACAGCGCAGGGGTTGCGGTGACACCCGGGATTGATTTTGGTGAGCATCGGGCCGAGCGCTATATCCGTATTGCTTATACCGCTGATGAAAGTCGCTTGGCACAGGCCGTGGATCGTATTGCGCATTTTATAAAACCGTATCAATAACAGAGTTGGATCTACATCATGAAGTTTGAGCCTCCTTTTCAGCAAGGTACATTGATAAAGCGCTACAAACGGTTTTTGGCCGACATTACATTGGATGACGGTTCCGAGCTGACCCTGCATTGCCCCAATACGGGCTCAATGAAGAATTGCGCCACACCTGGCAGTGCTGTGTGGTTTTCGGATAGCGGTAATCCCAAACGTAAATATCGTCACACCTGGGAATTGGTTGATGTCGGGGGAGGCGCCGTTGCAGGTATCAATACTGGCCGGGCGAATCACCTGGTGCGGGAGGCGATTGAGGGTGGCGTTATCGAGTCATTGCAAGGATTCGATACGTTGCGCAGCGAAGTAAAATACGGCAAAGAAAAAAGTCGTATTGATTTTTTACTGACGTTTGGGGAACAGCAGTGTTTCGTTGAGGTGAAGAGCGTAACACTGGGTGAAGCGGTGTCTGGTGAAGATGCGACAATTGGTTTCTTTCCAGACGCGGTGACCACCCGGGGTCAAAAACATTTGCGTGAATTGATCTCAATGGTGGAGGAGGGACACCGTGCGGTGTTGTTTTTTTGCGTTCAGCACACCGGTGTGAGCCGGGTGCGTCCGGCGGATCACATCGATCCTGAATACGGCGCTATTTTGCGACAGGCCGCAGAGGCCGGTGTGGAAGTAATGGCTTGGCAATGTAAATTGAATGCCAAAGAAGCCTTACTGGTAGCACCGTTGCCAATGGACATTCACAGGTAAAGGGACGCAGGTTCGGACAGCGGATTACGGCCCTTCGCTCCCTCGGTGGGTTAAAGACTCTTGGACCGATCCAGGGTTTCAACGCGCAATAATTCGGTGCCGGAAAACAGCTCTTTGCGCAGATGTTGCAGTGCTTCCGCCTGCTTTTCCGGAGACGGGTTTTCCTGAGTCAGTTTTTCCCGTGTAGCCTGATATTCTTTAAAGCGTCGCATAAAATCAGGGTCAGGTTCGGCAAAGGTGAAATTCGGCTGAATTAAAGCAGAAGCAGCGGTTTGTTCAGCCAGTGCCTTAAAGCCATCCGGATCGGCAACTGCGACCGCCAGAGTGCTGAGCAGTTCCTGGCTTTGGTCCAATACGTTTTGCGCGCGGGATTGAACGGTGGAGGGCAGTGTCTGAATCTTTTCCTCAAGCTGATGTTGAACCTCGATGGGGTTTTTTTCGGACAGCATCAGGTCCAGGTAATCTTTTGAGAATTGCTCCAGTTGCACCCAATCAGAGAACATGCCTTCTGCATTGGTCAGGCCCAAGTAGTCTTTCCGCAGGCGCTCCACTCGCTCTAACGCTTCTGACAAGCCAGGGGGGCCTTCCATAGGGAGCAGTTGCAGGGCCAGATTGTATTCGACGTAATGATTGAGCATGGATTCAAGCTGTTCGAATGCGGCCGGCGACAATGCATCTTTGCTTTGTGATAACACGTTGCCTTTCCATTGACTCACCGGCGTTTCGCCGTGTTCCCTTGCTATCTGATCGAAGAGCTGGCGAATCGCCGGTGTGGGGATCAGTGCGCCGTTATTGTCCAGGCTCAGAGGAAACCCTCTGACGTTAACAGTGTTGGCTTCCGCCGGTTTCGGCTGACTCGCTGTCTGAGGCGTATCGACCGGTACTTCTATCATCGCGGGTGATTCGGCTTCCTGTAAAGTCGTCTCATCATTTGCCAGCCAGTAAACCAGCAGCAATCCCGCGAGTGCTGCACCCAGCAGTGTTATTGTTTTTCGCATTGACGGTTCTCTAGAAAATGGGACTTGGTTGATTGCAGGTAAGGCATCAAGCCAGGGCTCGTCAGTTGGAGTAGAGTAAAGGGAACCCGGGTGCAAGTCCATGGTGCATTTGTGAGCGTTTAGTCAGTGATCAGTTGGGCCGGCCAGCGGGTTGACCTCAGGTCAGGCTGATCAGGTTTTGCTGTTCCGGTTCGGCTGGGGATAGCAGAGTGTTGAACCAACCGTTACGGCCGCTCTCTTTCGATTTGTAAAGCATTTGATCCGCTCTGCTGACCAGTTTTTCGGGGTTCAGGCTCTGTACAGGATAGACTGTGGCTGCCCCCAGGCTGGCCGTTACCACTTTGGCAACATTGGAGCCTTCATGGGTAATGCCGAGGTCGATGATGCGTTGCTGAATACGAACCAACGTGTTTTTGATCTGGTTTGCATCGATATTGGGGTAAAGCAGAATGAACTCTTCGCCACCATAGCGACCGACTAATTCCGCCGGGCGGCTGGCCTCCTGTTTTAAGGCTCTGGACACCTGGATAAGACAATGATCACCGGATTGATGTCCATACAGATCGTTGTATTGTTTGAAATAGTCGATGTCCAGGAGGATCACCGACAGGGGTTTTTTCTCCCGCATACAGCGGCTCCATTCCATCTTCAGGCATTCGTCAAAATAGCGCCGGTTTGCCAATCCTGTCAGTGCATCTTCCCGCGATAGTCTCTCCAGATGTTGGTTGAGCAGATCCTTTTCAGCCTTGTCAATATCCAGTAGCAACCCCTGCAGAAACATTGCTCGTTCCCGATGTTCGATAATGTAGGTGATGCCCATACCGATCACGTTGGCGAAGATAAAAAAGGTCTGGAACTCAAAGAAGGACTGATGCAGGTTAAACCAGGCTGTGATGGACAGATTCAATAGTCCTCCCAGAACACACCAGGCTACCGTGTTGTAGAAGCGCATTTTGGACATGGCGTACACCACCATCACCACATAGATGGTCACTGCGTGCGTACCTGCAACGATGGCCGGGTGCTCCACGGTGGCAGAGGTGGTCATGGCAGCAGCGATCACCAACATGGAAGTGAGGCCGGTGTACCAATGAAACCAGGGGTCTAATTTTTTTGAGCGGGCACAGGCGTAAATAAAAACCAGGCCAGCACCGGTGAGTATGTAGGTGTAAGTGGCGATGCCTTTGTGGTAATCCTTAAACTGAATAAAGGCGATCAGCCCCATCAGAATATACAGTCCTGCCAGATAGACGCTGTTGGATAAAATATTCCTAAGTGCCAGTTTACGGTAGGATTCTGTGAAATAGCATTCCAGATAGTAGGGAAACAACAGCAAATGAAAGCCGGATTGAAGTACATCTTCAATCTCGTGCTTGAGTGCCGGATCAGCAATGGCGAGATGTTCTGTGCGAAAAGCTAGGTTCGACATTCATTTACTCGGTTAATAGCCGGTAGAAAAGGTACCGCTATTAATTATTAGCAGAAAGCGCACAATACTTCCTGCGTTATTGCGAATCTTATAATTTTATAATGTCGTAGCCTGTTTAAAATAGCGCCTGTGCCGGTGCTCGTTGTCTGACGGAAGCGAAGGTACGCTGGTCACAATAAAGTCCTCGCAATTGGCTGAACTTAAATCAACCACCCGGCGCCGAAAAATTTCCCAGGGTTTGCGGTCGTCTTCCAGGATCAGCAATTTGGGTTTGAGCCGCGCCTGATTCTGGCCGATAACAATGGCCAGCCGGCTTTCATTCAGTTGCACCACTGAGCCGGTGGGGTAAAGTCCGATTGCCTGAATAAACTCCTCCACCAAATGGGCATCAAATAATGTATTGCGTTTCTTATACAGCTCGCGCACGGCATCTGTGGAGGAGAGGGGGCGATCGCGGAAATCGTAGCTGACCAGATTCTCATAGTAATCGGCAATGCCGATCAATTGAGATAAAAACGGAATGTGTCGACCGCTGACGCCACGGGGAAAACCACTACCGTCATAACGCTCAAGGTGGTGGGACACCAATTTCACCACACGGCCATTAAAGGCATTTTTGGAGCGCAGCAACTTGACCCCTCGCACCAGCGACCACTTCAGCATTTCGTTAACGTGCGGTGTTGGGGTGCCTTTTGCGCGCAGGATTTCCTGGGGGATCGTGGTGTAACCAATTTTGCAGAGCAGGGAGGCCAGTGCCAGATCACACAATGTATCCCGGGTAAGATCCAAGTGACGGCCCGTGAGTATCGCCCAAGAGGCCAGGCGAATACTGTAATTGAGTACATCTTCGCTGTGGCTTTCGATGCGGGAAAGATAGGCAAAGGCATCGGGGTTGCGGATGACGCTGCTAACCAGGTCGTTGGAAATGGTTTTTAGGGTATCAAAGCGCAATCGGCCTTCGCCAGCCAGGGCCTGGAGGGTGCGGCTGATGTTCTCCGATATCCGTCTGTGCACTTTACGGGCATACCGCATTTCGGAACTGAGGTTGCTGATATTCTGATATGGCCGGTCATTTTGCATTGCCCGCAGGCGTAAATTTAAAATTTCACGAGCCCGTTTCGCCTGTCCCGATTCGAACGTAGCCGAGTTCAGTATCGGGTCTGTATCCCGGGTTAGATTGAGGGAAATGCGCGATTTACGCGAGTCGACGTTTACCCATTTGCACAAGTATTTTAATTGTTCTAACTGTTCTCTGTCTTCCAGGTGAAAGCCCTGCAGGGGGAATGGTGTTTCACCCCAGGGTCGATCGATTCCTGAAATGTACATGCCGATCTGTAGTTCATCGACAGAGACTTGTTGTGTCCTGATGGCCATGTAAACAAGCTGCTATAAATTTGAACCCGAATAAGTTCAGTGATTGGAGGTGACTAGTTTTTTTAGGATTGTAGTCCTCAGCGTGCCGAAAATGCAAAGTGGTTCTCGGTTATTCATGTTGATTTATGTAACGGCCCGTAATATTGGCCGCACTGTATTAGTGTAAAGGTACTTTCACATAGCATTCGCCCGGATACAGGGAAACCGGACAGCCTGAGAGTGGGAGTTTTACTGCGTGAAAAGGAGGAGAGTGGTCTCTCTCACATCAGGTCAGGCGCTTATTAGTTTGATTATGGCCTTCCCTGATCCGAGAGAGTGGGGGCATCTTAAATACATAATGTTACATTTGCAAGACCGCGGGGGCGGCGAAGCAATTCCTGTTGGTTTTCCTTTGAAAATGTGAACTAAAAACCAAAATTACAAATTCGAACGAGCTGTATTACAGCGTCTTCTGCAGTGAGCATTGGGTGTTGGGCGGGTGAAATTAAAAGTAAAGCGGCGAACGCTGATTCGATTCTGGCCTGTTGGTAGCACATTTTAATTGAAGGCCGGCTTAGTCCGCTTCAACTTCGCGCATTGCTTACAGAATGATGTAAAAGGCAGCCCTTTTTATTGTCAATTTTGTTACTAAATAGCAGTGTTAAATCGTTGCACCGGACAATATGATTCGCGCATTGATCAAATGGAGAATTGACGATGAAAATAGCGAAAGCCTTGCCATTCACCTTTGTCTTCTTAGCCGGTTGCGCATCCCATGACCTTGCAAAAACAGCAACGCCAGACGGCAGAGCGTGCGCAAAAAATTTTACATACGATCGTGGATTATTAACTGAAACGGTTTACCGGACACACGAAGTGCTGGGTGGAATTGAAAAAGACGAAGCCCTGAAAAATACCACCAATTATATAATGCTCGAAGGCTGGAAGATCACTAACACAGACCAGGAGTTGGGCATTCTCAGTGCGGCGCAGAACGTATCGTTCAGTGATAGAAAAACGGCACCGTTGAATATTTCCTTTACACCGAACGAGGAAGGGCTGAATGTCTCGGTGTCGTTTGCGATATCAGCGGGGATCCATTCTCCGGCAGACGAGGTCAGGAAAACATTCTGTGAGATGATTGCGTCTGCCCGCCTGTTATCCGGCTAACGGACGGTATCGTTGCAGAATATCGGTGAAATGCGGCAACACCCAATATCCCAGGCTGGCTATCCAGGCGAATAGGGTGGCGATTACTACCGGCCACGGGCGTACTCTGATAAAGGGTTGTTTTAAAATTAACGTATACAATAACCCCAAAACCATGCCGCCCAATAAAATGCCACCGATGATATCCGTTAGCCAATGGACGGTGAGATACAAACGTGATGCTGCGACGGTCATGACCAGCATGGCAACGCCGCTGAGCACTGCTTTTTGTCGGCGGTGAGGAATGCCCGGCAGGCATAATATGGCTAGGGTACCCAGGAACACGAGGGCCATGGTGGTGTGGCCACTGGGAAAGGCGTACGACTCAGGCAAACTGGAAACCAGCGGTGGCCGGGGCCAGGCAAAACCGTTTTTCATCACGCGCAGAAGGAGTTGGCCGAAAAGCAGTGTGCCGACCCAGAGCGCGGCTGCATAAAGATTGCGTTGCCAGACCAGTGCCATCGTGACACAGGCTGCCCATAATATCATCGGGTCCCGGTAGCCGATTTGGGTGAGCCCGACAAAGAAGATATCCAGCCAGATTTGTCGTAACGAAACCGCCCACAAGGCGAATTGCTGATTGAGTGCGACGATGGCAGACAGTTGCATTAGCTGCGACACCATGATGAACAGTGCACAGCAGCTGGCGGTGGTGAGCAGAGCCAGCAGAATTTTCTGGCGCCGGTTGCCGATGCGCTGGTGCAACCACCAGATAATCTGAGCCAGCAACCAACCGCAAAGCAAGGCACCCAGAATAAAACCGATATGGCGAGCGGACAGTGCGTGTTGTCCTTCCAGGCTGGCGCCCACCAGATAGCCGGGCATCAGATACGCTGGCGCCCAGGCCAGCGCGGAAATCAAGTTGATGGTAAAGAAACGGCTGCGAGGCATTTGCATAAAGCCGGCTATCAGCGGCATTACGGGTCGAATGGGACCAATAAAGCGGCCCAAAACAATGCCCATTAATCCGTATTGACGAAAAAAGGCTTCGCCTTTTTCGATCCATTGGGGGTGTTTGCGTAGCAGAGGGAGTTGCCTGATCCAACCGTGATAGTGATAGCCCAGCAGAAAACTGATGCCATCGCCGAGAATGGAACCAACAAAGCCGGCGGCCAGCACTCCGGGTAACGGCATATGGACAGAGCCTGCAGCGACCGCCGCGGCAAATAGCAGGGCAATGCCCGGAACCAAAATGCCCACAAGCGCCAGTGATTCGGCAAAGGAAATAATGGCAATCGCGACCAGAATCAGATTTTGATGTGACGCCAACCAATGAGTCAGAGACTCAAATGTCTGTTCCATTGGATTGCCTTAATGCGAATTTAATTAATGCGGTTTTTGCTCAGGTTTGAGGCTGTTCTTATGTACCTGGTTGACGTCTTCACCGCGTAATTGCAGATCAGCATGATAAGACGAACGCACCAGCGGGCCACTGGCGACATTCAGGAACCCCAGCTGGTCGCCAAATAGCTTAAATTCTTCAAATTCATCCGGGTGAACAAATCGGTCAACCGGGCTGTGTTGTTTGCTCGGTTGCAGGTATTGGCCAATGGTGACCATATCCACACGGTGGCGGTGTAAATCCTCCATCACCGTTTTGACTTCCTCATTGGTTTCGCCGAGGCCGACCATTAGGCCGGATTTAGTCGCCACCTGAGGCATACGATCTTTATATTGTTTCAGCAAATCCAGAGACCACTGGTAATCCGAGCCGGGACGGATTGCCTTGTACAGGCGCGGCACGTTTTCCAGGTTGTGATTGAATACATCCGGTGGATCTGCTTCAAAACAATCCAGAGCGACTTCCATGCGGCCACGAAAATCCGGTACCAGGACTTCGATTTTGGTATTGGGGCTGGATTCGCGGATGGCGCGGATGCAGGAGGCAAAATGGGCGGCTCCACCATCGCGCAGGTCATCGCGGTCGACCGAGGTGACCACCACGTATTTAAGATTGAGTGCCGCAACGGATTCAGCCAGGTGTTTAGGTTCATCCGGGTCCAGTGCATTGGGGCGTCCGTGGGCGACATCGCAGAACGGGCAGCGCCGGGTACAGATATCGCCCATGACCATAAAGGTCGCAGTGCCGCCGCCGAAACATTCCGGCAGGTTAGGGCAGGAAGCCTCTTCACAAACCGTGTGCAGCTTTTGCGCGCGCAGGAGCGTTTTGATGCGTTGCACTTCGCCGTTGGCGGGTACCCTTACCCGGATCCAGTCTGGCTTACGAGGCAGGTCACTGGTGGGTATGACTTTTACCGGTATGCGGGCAACCTTGTCGGCGCCACGCAGCTTTTCACCTTGCACCACTTTACGTTGAGCCAGTGCCGGCTTCGAGGAAGGGGTGTTACTGGTGTTGTCGGTGTTCTGTTGGCTCATACTGCGGACCGCGGCTCGGTTGTGTGGTGGACGTCATTATATCCCAGGTTGACCTGCAAATAATGGGCTAATCGTTGACTAATCCGGCTCATATCCGGGTTTTCACTGAAATCTTTTACCTGGGTCATGGCCAGACCTTGATAACCGCACGGGTTGATGCGCTGAAACGGCTCCAGGTCCATGTCGACATTCAAGGCTAATCCATGAAACGATCGACCATGGCGAATGCGCAGACCCAGTGAGGCAATTTTCTTATCTCCGGCATAGACTCCGGGGGCGTCTGCCCTGGGGGCCGAATCGATATCCCATTCCTGCAGAGTGTCCACCAGGCTGCTTTCAATATCGCTCACGAGTTGGCGGACGCCTAATTTTTTCCGGCTCAGATCAATCATCAGATAGCCAACCAATTGGCCGGGGCCGTGATAGGTGACCTGCCCCCCTCTGTCCACCTGAATTACCGGGATATCGCCCGCAGCCAACACATGCTCGGCTTTGCCGGCCTGCCCCTGAGTGAAGACACGGGGGTGTTGCAGCAGCCAGATCTCATCGCTATCACCCGGCCCTCTGGACTCCGTGAATTGTTTCATCGCGCGCCAGGTGGTGGTGTAGTCCAGCAGCCCTAAATGTCGGAAGAGGATGTCCATGATGGTCGCTTTTGCGTTAAAGCGTGAGATGAATTTCGGGCCGCTCGTGCAGCTCCTGGAAGAGCGCTTCTACTTGTTCTTTATGGGTGAAATGGACGTCCACGGTGACCGCGGTGTATTTGCCGGCACCACTCTGTCTGGCGCGGATGCTGGCGCGATCAAAATCCGGGGCGTGGCGTGACACAACCTCGGTTACCACATCCACCAGGGGGTACTCCGATAGACCGACTATTTTTACGCTGTGGACACAGGGAAAATCCCACAAATGTTCCTGAATTCCCATTTGATTACCTATTTCTGTGCCTTAGGAGGCACTTATCGATCAAACAATGCGGCCATTGTACGCTATCGGCATTGCGGCTGCATTGGTCGGGTTGTAACCCTTTGTGGGTCAGAACCAGCTTTTAACCAATAACACGATCATATGCCACAAGCGCTTGATCAGGCCGCCTTCTTCGACGGTTTCCAGTGCGATCAGGGGCTTGGTCGCAACAGTTTCATTATTCAGCGTGAGCTTGATGGTGCCGATTTTCTCGCCCTCGGTGATCGGAGCCTCCAGCAGCTCGGGTACTTCCAGGTCGGTCGTAATACTGCCGGCACTGCCACGGGGAATCGTCAACCAGATGGCTTCTTCGGTGCCCAGTTTCAGGGTGTTGGCGCTGCCTTTCCAGATATCAGACTCCAACAACTCCTGTTTAGCGTCGTAGCTTTTCACGGTTTCAAAAAAGCGGAAGCCGTAGGTGATCAGTTTCTGGCTTTCTGAGGAGCGGGCCTTTTCTGATTCAGTACCCATGACAACGGAGATCAGGCGCATACCGTCTTTTATGGCCGAGGACACCAGACAATAGCCCGCTTCCTTGGTGTGACCGGTCTTGATGCCATCTACGGAATCGTCTTGCCACAGCAAACTATTGCGATTGGGTTGGCGGATTTCGTTATAGGTGAACTCCTTTTCCGCGTACATGGGATAGTCTTCGGGGTGATCATTGATGATGGCTTTTGCCAATAATGACAAGTCGCGGGCCGTGGTGTAGTGATCTTTTGCCGGCCAACCGGTGGCATTTTTAAAATTGCTGTTGTTCATGCCCAGGCTATAAGCGGTTTGATTCATTAAGTCGGCAAAGGCATCTTCACTGCCGGCAATGTATTCGGCCACTGCGATACTGGCATCGTTACCGGATTGGATAATGATGCCGCGCATCAGGTCTTCCAATTTTACGTCCGTGCCTTCGCGGATATACATTTTAGAGCCTGGTTTTCGCCAAGCCTTTTCACTGACCCGGACCATGTCGTCGTAACTGATATTACCGCTGATCACCTGCTCAGAGGCAATATACGCCGTCATCATTTTGGTGAGGCTGGCAGGGGGCAACCGTTCATCGGCATTGTGTTCGGTAATAATGTGGCCGGTCTGGGCGTCAATCAGCAACCAGGACTTCGCCGCCAGTTGCGGTGGAGACGGAATGATGGGCGCCGCCGCCCAGCTGGCGCTACTGATGAGGGAGGTAAAGAGTAGCGAAAAGCAAACAAGGTACAATTTGGTCATTATTTTCATGGTCAATAGGGGTCTTTTTCTGGTCGTTCCGTTTTTTCGCATGGTATCACAACCAATTTGTTATCTCTTGATCAATAACGGGTCGGATACCGTTTCGCGAAGCTCATATTGGACTTGTTGTGCTGCATTCTCCGACGCGAAAGGGCCGATTCGTACGCGGTGGATGGCGCTTTCGCGCGCGTCGGATTGAGAATAAATTCCTACGGGTGCTGCGGTCAATGCGATTAATTGCAGGCGCAGATTTTTCGCGGTGGATAAATCCTGGAAAGCACCGACCTGTAAATAATAACTCTGTTTGTTCCCGTTCACGGGCGCGACGTAGTTAGCCGGGCGGGTGGGGCGGGTAATGGCCTCGCGTTCCAGTTCGATCACTTCTACTTTTACCCGTGCGGTACCCTTGTTCGCATAACCAATTTTGTGAGCGGCAGCATAAGAAAGATCGATGATACGACCTTCATGAAACGGGCCGCGGTCGTTTACCCGGACCACGATTTGTTTGTTGTTATCCAAATTGGTGACGCGTACATAGCTCGGTAACGGTAGTGATTTGTGTGCAGCCGTCATGGCATAAGGGTCATAGGGCTCCTGGCTTGACGTGGGGCGACCAGCAAACTTTTTGCCATACCAGCTACCGATGCCCACTTCGTTATAGCCTTTGCTCGACGGCAACACGTGATACGTTTTGCCGAATACTTTATAAGGCGAGTGGTTGCCGTAACGGGCACGGGGCTCCCATTTTGGTTCGGCATCCGGAATATTATGCCAATCCAATATCTGTGACGGTGCGCTGTCCTGCTCGCCGGAGGGACCGGTTGCCACAGGAACCTGGCTGCTGCACGCCGCCAGTGCAAGTAGCAGCGAGACTAGAAAAAACGATCGGAACGTGGGCGTCATCATTTCGGTAGCCGTTGTTTCAATGCTTCACTCAATTGATACACGGCCATGGCATAGAGCGGGCTGTGGTTGTAGCGAGTGATGGTGTAAAAATTTTGTAACCCGATCCAGTATTCGGTTCCCTGTGCGCCTTCAAAACGCATAGCGGTAGCCAAAGACCGGTCCTCATAGGCGTCGTCGGGGATCAGCCCTGCCTTTTTAAGCTCAAGTATAGTTAATTTTGGTTTTAATGCCTGGTTGATCACGCTGTCTGTTTTTGCAGTGGATTTTTTTAGTTGAGCCTTACTTACCACCGGTTGTCCCGTTTTCCAGCCATGCTGCTTGAAATAATTGGCGACGCTGCCGATGGCATCCACCGGATCATTGATCAGATCGCGATGACCGTCGTCATTAAAATCCACGGCATAATGGCGATAGCTGCTGGAAATAAACTGGCCAAAGCCCATTGCTCCGGCGTAAGAGCCTTTGGCTTGCATCAAGTCGATTCCCGCTTCTTTTTCCAGATGAAGAAAATGTTTTAATTCACTGCGAAAGAACGGACTGCGCGGCGGATAGTCGAAGGCCAACGTGGTCAAGGCATCGATGACGCGATAATTGCCTTTGTGTTTTCCGTAACGGGTTTCAACGCCGATAATGGCAAGAATGATATAGCGTGATACGCCAAACTCCTTTTCAGCCCGTTCAAACACCGCCTGGTGTTGCTGATAGAAAGCAACACCCTGGTCGATTCGATCCTGTGTCATAAAGATGGGGCGGTACTCCGCCCAGGTTTTGGTTTTTTCCGCTGGGCGGGCGATGGCTTCCAAAATGGATTGACTCTGGTGGGCTGAAGCCAGCAACGCCTTGAGTTTGGCTTCGGGGTACGCTTTCTCTGTGCGGATCTCCTCGATAAAGGCCGCTGCCTTGGGGTGATGAAGATAGCTTTCAGACTGCTTGCTGTCGGCCGCCGCGGATACCGCGTGAGAGCAAGCCAAAAGTAGCGCGCCGGTTACAGTGGCAAAGGCGCCGGAAAGGATGCCGGAGAAAAGCCTGGAATGGGCTGGATAAAGAGTTTGCGTCAAAGTCAGGTCTCACTTGCTTTATCTGAAGAATGAATAGTTAGGTCGCCAGTAATTTGCGATGGGTCTGAATCGACATCAGAATACCAAAGCTGGCCATCAGGGTAACCACGGAAGTGCCGCCGTAACTGACCATTGGTAACGGAACGCCGACCACCGGCAGAATGCCACTGACCATACCGATATTCACGAATACATAAACAAAAAATGTCAGCGTAATAGAACCGGCCAACAGGCGCGAATAGGTATCCTGCGCGTTGATGGCGATATAGATGCCGCGGGCGACAATGGCGAAATAGATCATCAGCAGGGCGCATACGCCCAGCAAACCGAATTCTTCTGCGAGTACGGCAATAATAAAATCGGTTGAACTTTCCGGCAGAAAATCCAGGTGGGCCTGCGTACCGTGCAGCCAGCCCTTGCCTTCCCAGCCGCCGGAGCCAATGGCGGTTTTGGACTGCATTATATTCCAGCCTGAACCCCATCGATCCAGTTCAGGGTTTAAAAAGGTGAGCACCCGTTGTCGTTGATAATCGTGCATCACCATCCATACGCCGCCGCCGGCCGGGATCGCCGCCGCAAACAAACCGGCAATGTATTTCCAGTTTAGACCGGACAGAAACAAGACGATCAGCCCGGAGCTGGCAATGAGGATGGCGGTGCCCAGGTCCGGTTGTTTGGCAATGAGTAAAGTGGGTATCAGAATCAAAATGGTGGATAGCACCACCGGTTTCCAGCCCGGTGGCAATGCTCGTTCCGCCAGATACCAAGACAGCATCATGGGCACAATGACTTTCATTATTTCAGAAGGCTGAAAACGCCCCAGACCGGGTATAGCGAGCCAGCGTTGTGCGCCTTTGGCTTCCGTACCGGTGACCAAAACGCCGATGAGCAAACAAATGCCGATGCCGAACAACCAGGGTGTCCAGCGTTTGTAGACTCGTGGCGGAATGAACGCCAGCGTCATCATACCGGCAAAGCCGATGACCATTCGCACCATTTGTCGCAACATCGTATCCACGCTTTGACCACTGGCACTGTAGAGTACAAACAAGCCCACGGTGATTAAAACCAACAGGCCGCCAAGCAGTGGCGCGTCCAGGTGAATCGCCTGCATTATACCGACCCGGCGGGTGACCGGGGCCGAGGAATCCAGCTGATATTTAAAGTCCGACTGACTCATGGTTGTTGCACCGCGCGTGAAGTAGGAACGGCTGCATCTTCATCCAGTGAATGGAAATACGCATCCATGACCTGACGTGCAACCGGGGCGGCAGTGGATCCGCCGCCACCGCCGTTTTCAACCAGTACCGCTACCGCGATTTGCGGGTTGACCACCGGTGCAAAGCCGACGAACAGTGCGTGATCCCGGTGCCATTCCGTGAGCTTTTCAGCGTCGTATTCCTCATCCTGTTTGATGCCGAGCACTTGGGCGGTGCCGGTTTTGCCGGCAATGTCATAACCGGTCAGGTTTTTACTGATGCTGCGTGCTGTGCCGTGCTTGCTGTGCACCACATCGCGCATGGTCTGGATAATGCGGTCCCAGTTTTCCGGGTGGTTGAGTTTGATCGCCGGGCCTGCCTCCGGTTTGGGCTGTGGAATGCCGCCGATGGCTTTAACCATGCGCGGCTGTACCGGCACTCCGTGATTGGCCAGAATCGCAGTGGACAATGCCAATTGCAGGGGTGTCGCCAGCATGTAGCCCTGTCCTATGCCGGTGATCAGTGTTTCACCCGGAAACCAAGCCATATTACGGGTGGCTTTTTTCCAGAATCGCGAAGGCAGCAGGCCGGGACGCTCACTGGTCAGATCGATTTTGCTTTTATGGCCGAAGCCGAACGGTTCCATGACATCGTGAATTTTGTCGATGCCCATTTTGAATGCCAGATCATAAAAATAGGTGTCGCAGGACTGAACGATAGCGGTGTGCAGATCGACAACACCGTGGCCCCATTTTTTCCAATCCCGATAGTAGCGGGCGTCGTTTTCCAGCCGATAGAAGCCGGGATCATAAAGGGAAAATTGCCAGGTGGTGGTGCCACCGTCGACACCGCCCAGGCCAACAATCGGTTTAATCGTCGAGCCGGGAGGGTATTGACCTTGCAGGGCACGGTTAAACAGCGGCCGGGCTTTGGAGGTGTTCAGGTCGTTAAAAGTGGCGTAATCAATACCGGTGACAAACAGGTTCGGATCAAAGCCGGGCACGCTGACAAAAGCGAGTATGCCGCCGGTGGTCGGGTCCATGGCTACAACCGCGCCGCGCCGACCTTCCAGTGCTTTTACCGAGGCCAGTTGCGTGGGCAGATCCATAAACAGTTGCAGATTATCGCCGGGCACGGGGTCGGTGCGCTCAAGTACTTTGGTAATGCGGCCGCGGGCATCTGTTTCGATGGTCTGAAAGCCGACTTCGCCGTGCAGGCGCGGTTCGTAGAAAGCCTCGATACCGGTTTTCCCGATGTGTTCTGTGGCGCTGTAATTGGTAGCGTTAAGCTTTTTTAATTCACGCTCATTGATACGGCCCACATAGCCGACAGCGTGGGACAAGGGTTCTCCCAAGGGATAATGACGCACCAGATTGGCATCCAGGGTGACCCCAGGCAGAGAATGTTGGTTTACCGCAATGACTGCAATTTCCTGCTCCGTGAGTTTGAATTTCAGTGCTACCGGTGTAAAAGGGCGGCGGCGTTGTGATAGTCGGGTGTGAAAGCGGTCTATCTGGCTGTCCGTCAGCGCCACCAGTTTACTCAGCTCCTGAATAGTACCGTCTATATCCGGGCACAGCTCTTTGGTGATGCTGACCGCATAACTGGGGCGGTTGTCCGCCAATAATTGACCGTTGCGATCAACGATGAGACCCCGAGTGGGCGCAATTGGTTCGATAGTGACCCGGTTTTCATCCGATAGATTGCTGTATTTTTCATACTGCAGTACTTGCAGATACACCATCCGGGTGATTAATAGCAGGATGAATAGAATCACCAGAAAAATAGAGACCACTGCACGCCGGGCAAATACCTGGGTCTCCCGATAATAGTCTTTTAAGGTGATGGGCTTTGCCATAATGAACCGTGCGGTTACCTGTGGTAAGGGTGGCCTTTCAGAATCGACCAGGCCCGATAAAGTTGTTCAGCCACTAAAATTCGTACCAGCGGATGGGGTAGGGTGAGCGCCGATAATGACCAGCTTTCCTGCGCCGCCTGGCGACATCGGGTTGATAAGCCTTCCGGCCCCCCGATTAACAGCGAAATGTGTTTGCCGCTGTGCATAAGGAGTTCGAGGCGTTCAGACAGGGATTCGGTGGAGTGCGGTTTGCCGGGTACATCCAGTGTAATAACATGATCTTGCGGATGGATTGCCGCGAGCATTTGCTGTCCTTCTTTTTCGGTGATTCGCGCCAGGTCGGCATTTTTGCCCCGCTTGCCCGCAGCGATTTCCGTCAGCTCCAGTGTCAGATCCTGGTTTAGCCGCTTTTGGTATTCATTGAATCCCTGGTCTACCCAGGCGGGCATTTTTGTTCCCACTGCGATCAGGCGAATGCGCATTCCGATATCGGGTCAGCCTTGTCCTTGATTGTCGGGAGACATGCTCCAGAGCTTTTCCAGATCGTAAAAGCGGCGGGTGTCCGGCAGCATAATATGAACGATGATGTCGCCCAGATCCACCAACACCCATTCGGCGGCTTCTTCGCCTTCGATACCGATGGGGGTGAGACCGGCGTGTTTGACTTTCTCGCGTACGTTCTCGGCAATCGACTTAACATGCCGGTTGGAGGTGCCACTGGCGACGATCATAATGTCGGCAATGCTGGTGAGCGGTTTAACGTCCAGGATCACGATATCTTTGGCTTTCATGTCGTCCAGGGCGTTTATCGCTATGTCTTTTAATGTTTGGGGATCAGTCATTAGATCGGTTGCCGTTCCTGTATCCGTAAAGTTTGTTTTGCTGAATATAGGCCCAAACTGCGTCAGGTAAAAGGAATCGGGGCGTAATTCCTTCCGCAATCTGTTGCCTCAGTTTGGTCGCAGAGATGTCCAGCGCCGTCGTTTCGTGTACGTAGATGCGCCCACCGGCACTTTTCTTCAGCTCATCGGCCGGTGCCTGGAGTTGCTGCAACAGCTGGTACTCGGTGGAGTCGTCTTCCGGCAGTTTATTGCCGGGCCGGTGTGCCACCCAAAGATGGGCCAGCTCCAGAATACGCTGCCACTGATGCCAGCTACAAAATTGATTGAAGGCGTCCATCCCCATAATAAACACCAGCGGGGCATTGGCACCGATCTGATCGCGGATATGGATCAGTGTGGTGATGCTATAGGAGGGTTCATTGCGGGTAATTTCCCAATTATCCACCTCAAATCCCGGTACTCCGATACAGGCCAATTCAGCCATCGTTAGGCGATGCTTGGCGGTGCTGTCCGGGCTTTCCCGATGGGTGGGCATATGGCAGGGAATGAGCCGTACAAAATCCAGCCCCAGGCGGGATTTGGCTTCCCATGCCAGGCGTAAATGTCCGGTGTGAATCGGGTCGAACGTGCCGCCCAGAACGCCGGTAGCGTTAGACGCGGATTTGTCCATCACCCAACACTACGTATTTTTGCGAAGTTAAGCCATCAAGGCCGACCGGGCCGCGGGCATGGATTTTATCCGTGGATATGCCGATCTCGGCCCCCAGACCGTACTCAAAACCATCGGCAAAGCGGGTAGAGGCATTGACCATGACCGAACTGGAATCCACTTCAGTCAGAAAGCGCCGCGCCAGGGTGTAATTTTCGGTGACAATGGTGTCAGTGTGCTGCGAGCTGTAGGTGTTGATATGGTCAATGGCTGCATCCAAATCCGCCACCACACGAATCGCTAAAATCGGTGCCAGGTATTCCGTATGCCAGTCGTCTTCTGTTGCCGCAGTGCAGTCGGGCAGAATCCGGCGGGTCTGTTCGCAGCCGCGCAGCTCAACTGCGTGTTCGGCATAGCGCTCTGCCAGTTTTGGCAAAATCAGGTCGGCCACGGTTTCGTGAACCAGCAGGGTTTCCATCGCGTTGCACACACCGTAACGATGTGTTTTTGCATTCACCGCGATATTAATGGCTTTCTCGGGGTCGGCTTCTGCGTCGATATAGACATGGCAGATGCCATCCAGGTGTTTGATCACCGGAACGCGAGCGTCTTTGCTGATGCGTTCAATCAGGCCTTTACCGCCACGGGGGACGATCACGTCGACGTATTCGGGCAGGGTGATGAGTTCGCCAACGGCGGCACGGTCGGTGATTTCCAGCACCTGCACAGCGGCGGCGGGAAGGCCGGCTTGCTCCATGCCTTGACTGATGCAGCGGGCGATGGCCTGGTTGCTGTTTATGGCTTCTGATCCACCGCGCAGGATTGTGGCGTTACCGGATTTGAGGCACAGGCTGGCGGCTTCAACGGTTACGTTGGGGCGGGATTCATAGATGATGCCGATGACGCCCAACGGTACGCGCATTTTTCCCACCTGAATGCCGGAGGGACGGTATTTCATATCGGTGATTTCGCCCACGGGATCGGGCAGGGCGGCCACCTGGTGCAGGCCTTCGATCATGTTGTCGATACGGGCCGGGGTCAGTTCCAGGCGATCCAGCAAGGCGGCTTCCAGGCCGTTGTTACGGCCATTCTCAAGGTCGGTTTTGTTGGCGGCCATGAGGGCATCGCGTGAAGACTGAATGGCGTCGGCAATGGCCAGCAATGCGCTGTTCTTGGCGCCGGTATTCGCTCTTGCCATCTGGCGTGATGCGGCACGCGCCTGTTGACCCAGTCGGGCCATGTAGGCTTTGACTTCCATGGAATCGGGAACCTGCAGTGTGAAATTCAAATGATAAGCCCTTCATTATACCCAGATTGCGTACGCACTGCCATGCAGGGGCATAATGAAGGATTCAGGGACGCCAAGGTTAGAACCAGGCCGATACGAACAGGCGGATCACAGTCGCGTCGAAGCTGTACTCGGGCTCCTGGCCAGCGGCGTAACCGGTTGCCAGGACATTGCGGAAGTTGTCGTAGTCGTAACTGATTAAATCCCAGGCAATATTGGCAGTACCACGGTCAATCCAGGATGCCCAGCGGGTATCAAATTCGTAGCTCACTTTAACGCCAACGGTATTGCTGGAAAACTCCGACAGCTCCTTATCCCGTGCCATGTAGTTCTGGGAGTCGATACGGGGGAACAAGTCGCTGTAAAATTCCGCCTCACCTTGCTCGTAAATACGGAAATGAATATCGAAAATCCATCGGTCGCCAAGCGGGTGTGTGTAACCCAGATCAAGGTTGTAGGCATCAATATCCCAGGTATCCCGGAATGAGCGGTATTCGAAATTAAGCGCCGCGCGGTAGGGCAGGAAATATTTGCCACGGATGGCCAATGCCTGGGTGGTACGGGTTTCCGGATAGATCTCCGGGGCGTAGCTGTAACCTTTGGGCACCGTGTTGTCTATATAGCGGAACGAACGGTAAGGGTTGTTCAGATAGCCCTGATCGGTAATGGCTTGGTAGGAAAAACCCATCAGCAGGTTCTTGGTCATCACCTGGGTCCAGGTAACCTGATAGCTGTGGCGGCGAATGTCTTCCTGGAACGTAGCATCGGTGCTTTTGCCGACACTGTCATCGCCATAAGCGTAGTTGATACTCAGGGTGCTGAGGTCGCCAAAAAAATCCTGGCTGACGCCGACAAAATAGGTGTCGGCGTCATAATCATTTTCGGTACTGTTACTCAAGCCAGCGGTGATGATGGTTTTATTGAGCAGGTAATCGGCGCTGAGGTCGTATTGGGTGCGCTCTTCGCTGTAGGCGCTGGCCGTGCTCTCGACATCAATGGATGCGCCGGAAATCTGGTCGACGTAATACTGCGCCGACAGGGAAACGTCTTTGCGTACACTCTTGCGCACCAGAACAGCGGGGCCATCTATGGTGACGCCGCCGCCATCGTAGCTGTGGTACATCAGATCTGCGCGGTCTTCCGGCAAAACGGCGGACCAGGCCATCGGTGCCAACAAACAGCACAGCAGCCCAAGCCAGCGTATCGGGAATCCGGACTTGTTGTTAGTTACAACCACAACCGCCTCCACCACCGCCTTCTGCGCCGCGTGCGCCTTCACGTGCTTGATAGACATGATGCATGAAACTGCTCTCAATGGGATCGCGACCAAAGCTCATTATGGGGTCTGCCAGATTGTTACGCTCATAGGGTTTGACCCAGGGCTTCACGGTTTCACAACCGGTGATCGCCCCGAACGCCAATATCAGCATACATACCGCAATCGGTTTCTTCATGGGTTCTTATATCATTCCCGTATCAGTTGTCTGATTTGTTTTTCGTAATCCTGCTCATAACCCGGCTTATAGCCGCGGTGTAAAAATCGCATGTTGCCTTTCCGGTCTACCATAATGGTGCTGGGCATGGAATCGATCTTATAGAGTTCGCTGATTTTATTTTTGCTGTCGTAGCCGATGGGGAAGGTGACTTTGGCGGATTCCAGTAACGCCTCAGCATCTTTCGGTTTGAAGTCGACATTGACTCCATAGACAGTAAAACCCAGCTTTTTGTATTTTTGATACAGGTCTTGGAGCAGCGGCATTTCTTCACGGCAGGGGCCGCACCAGGAAGCCCAGAAATTAATCATCACCACATCCCCTTTCAGCTCGGAGAGCGCCAGGGTTTTATCTTTTCCGGTGGGCAGGCTGAAGTCCGGTGCGGGTCCCGACAAACTTTCGGATTTGGCGAATAGGGAGGCGCTGAACAGAGCAACGACAATGGCAACGCTAAATTGCATGAAACGATGTTTAACCATGATTTTGAACCCTCGTTATCATCTTGCCCCCCAATTGATAAAACCGTGCTGAAACAAACCTGGCGGCCGGATCCAAACGGATCAAAAAAAGTAAGTCAGAGCTGCGGTGTATTGCAGGTGGTGCGCTGTACCCTCTCGACCCAGCGGGTTGAGAATGGCGGGTTTGTCGGTGATCAGGTCTTGAAACGTGATATGCATAGCGAACGAATCGCTGGCAATTACCCGCAGTCCGAAACCCAGGTTCAACGCAAAGTCTTTTTCGCCCAGAAATTCAAGAGAGCCGCCGCCCGCCAATACATAGACTGCGGTATTGAGGGCTAACTTATCGGTGATGAACACTTCACCCGGCAGGACATTGATGCCCATGGACAGGTTATAGAAAATAAAATCCCGTTCGCTGCGGGTCACCAGGTTCAGGTCAGCAAAATCCTCAACCGGCGTATTGCCCACCTGGGTTTGGCCGTATTGCGCCTGAAAGAACAGATCTTCTGTTACATGCCAGGCACCCTGCAAGCCCCAGAACGCATCGGTTCCGAAGTTCTCTATGCTGATCAGACCCAAATAGGCACCCACCTCGAAGTTTTCATCGTCGATGTCTGCCTCATTCAGGTTCAGGCGAACCACTTGAGGGTCTATTACGGGTGGTTCCTGAAGGATACCTTCTTCCGCAAAGCTGATCTGACTGCAACTGAGCAATGCCAGTAATGATGCCGTCAGAAAAAGGCGGATAGTCCTATTGTCCATTCGTCGCTCTCTTCGTTTTTAGCTTGTTCGGTTAAAATCATAACACTTCTGTATTCTCCCCGAACCATAAGGTGTCTGGTCAAATAAACCCGTAGCCCCAGGCCAGCATGGAGTGTCTCGTCGATACGGTCGCTGACCTGTATCGCAGTTTTGCTATAGCTGGTGTTTTTTATACCACCGCCGAGGGTCAGGTAGGGCGAGTATCGCCACTCCGGCCAGGGCTGGTGGGTCAGGCTGATATTAAGGAAATTGAAATCAACAGAGGTGCCATAGGCTTCGCCCAGGGTGCCCTCTACGGACAAATTGTCGGTGAAATAATAACCCAGATACAGATCGCTGGTGCGGGCGCCGCTAAACGACCCTACTTTGAACCCGGTTTCCCAGCGGCGGTGCGCGAAATCGTCGGCGCTGACGGTGGCAATTTGGGTGGCTTCGCCGTCGGGGCTGACCGTTCTAGCGATGTCATTCTGATGGGCCCAACCGGTAAAGCCTTTGGCCGTGCGGACTTTGAGCCAGTCCGTGCGACGTACCATAACTTCAACCCAGTCGCCCCGTTCCACAATCTGAGTGACCGGGTAGCCGCGCCCCGGGCCTGTACGTAAGTCCAGATAGGGTTCGGCGACCTTGACGGAGGGGTATTCGGTAGCCTGTACATTGCGGATGCTCAAACTACAGAAAACTAAAACAATTAATAGTATCCGGACAGTCATGTGGGGGCTGGAATGCCTTCTTATAAAGTGTATATATTGGCCTAAGTGGGGCGTCATTCTATAGTATTGCGGGGTACTCAGCTACCCACCACATGTGTTCTACTTCTCTAATTATCGGGGGCGTCGAAATGATTATTGTAGTATTGGCCACCAATATCCAGCCATTCCGCAATTAACCTTAGTTCTCCTGGGGTCATATAGCCATCGTGGCTGGCTCCGGCTTCGAATTTATCGAAGAAGCCCGGGGAGCTCATTGCCCCCGCGGAACTCATTACCGGCGCAAGGGTAGGTGGACACAAAACGGTGTCGGTTATCGGGTTGTTCATGTTATCCAGTACCGGATCGCCGTTTTCATCCAGGCGTGGTTCCTCCTGGGTGCAGTCGGTGACGCCACCACTGCCATCGGCCACCATCTCCACATCGGCAAAAAACAAATCGATATAGGCACGATTGCGGACCCCGTTGGTGCCGTCCACTTCGCCGGTTAATTCCAGATTGGCAGAGGGGATGCGGGGGTTGCCTGAGCCCGTGGTGCGGTTATGGCAGCGAATACAGGTGGCCGGGTTGCCGTCGCTGGCGAGATTGTCGCGTGGGTATTCCCACAACGGCTGGATATGCTCCTGGTAATGAATCGTGATGCGGCAGCGCGCGTTCCAGGGGTTGCAGTTGGTATTGGCGGGGGCGGTGTAAAAGCTGGTATCGGCACTGGACAGCATGTCGCTGTATTGTAGCATCAGGCTGGCGTCCGGCGTCGAGCCGGCCCTCCAGGTGTCCACATAGATTAGATCGGGGTTGAGGATCATGCTGTCTTCGGGTCTGTCCATGGTGGTAGCGGCTTTGGCCTCCGCCATGGTGGCGTAGTCAAAGGGTGCAGTGATCGCCGGATCCGCGCCGGGATAGGACGAGCCCGCAGGCAGGCCTTGATTGGTGCTGTCTGCCTGAGCGTCGTAGCGGCCGTGGGGGGCAGTGCTGTTGCGACTGTGGCAGCCCTTGCACTCCAGTACTTCCCCCGGTCGCAGGCTAATCCAATTCTGGTGTCGCCCGTTCAGCCGTTTGCCGTCTTTGTCGGTGACGCTGATCATCAAAGGCACGTTGGCAGGCACTCGCACTTTAACAGAACCATCGGGTTCAATAGGGGCGTAACCGATGATCTCTTTCATGCGTTGTGTATTGGACAGACCAAACGAGCCGTTGGCGGGTTGTTTCACATTCCGTGGCGGCTCGTAAGCACCCTTAATCACTCTTAGGAAACGGGCAGGGCGGTCCTCGGCATTGCTCACCGACGGGTTTGACCAATTCGGATAGCTTGCGTGTACCCAACCGTCGGTTTCGTAAACATTGCGAATATGGATCACGGCTTCTTCATTCTGGGCGTCTTTCAATTCTATATAGGTGGCCGCGGAAATTTTGCCGTCGGTGACACCGGTCAGGGAATCGTCGTCGTAATACGGTTGCGGCACCTCTTTGGGCGTGGCCATTGCCAGATCGCTGAAGTAAAAACCCGGTTCGCCTTTCAACACCGGCACCTGGGTTTTATTGTCGTAATCCACCATCCAGACATTGTACATAGGCGCTGGCGCTGTGGCCGCCGGGTCGTCCAGGTTGTCCGCCAGGCAGGGTAGCGTTTTACTGTCCAGATGCACCCGGCATTGGTTCCAGCTGGTGAGCGCGCGGCTGGTATCATCCCACAGGGCAAAATAAGCGGAGTAGTAGCCGCCGGGTGACAGGGGGTTATCGGTTTCCACTACGTGATCGGTAATGCTGGTTTGCGCAGGCCCGTTGCCATTGGTGGTGGCGGTGGGGGTGTAGTTGTCGATGTAACTGTCGACGTCGATGGTAATAAAATCGCCGCCGTTGCTGGTGCTGTTCATGGGGCGGGCCAAAACGTACAAGCTGCCATCCGGCAGAATGTCGGCTTTTACAAAATGCAGGTCGGAATCATTATGGCCGCTGTCGTGGCTATGCAAACCGTATAATAATTCGTTGCCAGTGCCGTCGGCATTGGTACGATACAGGCTTACGGCGTTGCGTGCGTAGCGGTCCCAACGGCTGTAGACAATGCGACCGTCTAGGGTCACAACGGGATAAAAGTCGTGGCTCATGTTAAACGTGATCTGGCGGATGCTGCTGCCGTCTTCTTCCATCACATGCAGACTGAGTGCGGCTTGTCGCCCGCTCTCTTCCCGGTTGGCAAAGGCCGGTTTTCCTTCGTCCAGTAACACGGCTCTGGTTTTTTGCTGGCGGGTGGATGCGAACACAATATCGCCGGTGGGCAGGTAGCGGGGCGTAATGTCGTGACCCCGCTCGGCGGTAATGTCATCGGGAATGACTCTGCGCAATGCATCGTTTTCAACGTCATATTCCCAGATATTCCAGGTAGGCTGTTCTTCTTCATCGGCGTTTTCCAGCTGGGGCGCGCGCATGGAAAACAACACAAACTGGCCATCAGAAGACACATCCAGATCCCGCACGTCGTAATTCCCGCTGTAAACACGTCCACTCAGGTTGGTTTCTTTTGCGTTCTGACTGGCGCGCTCTTTCATCATCAGGCGGGCTGAACCCACAAAGCGCAACGGATCATTGAGTTGGTCGGTTTCTTCGCTGATCAGGCGCTGAACATAAAACATGGGGGTGCCCGCGGCGAGCGGGTCGCTTTCCCCGGCTGTTTCGCTGCCGGGTAAACGCTCGTCGCTGCCACAACCATAAAGCGTGGCAAGCATCAGGCTCAGGACAAACGCCAAAACCGCTTTCGTTTTTAATCGGGCTTGCTTCGCTTTTCCGGCGCTCAGCGAATAGATTTTCATTTTCTTATTCCATCATAAGACTGCTGGCAGCGCAGACGTCGTTATCGCTGACCAGTCGTTTGGCTTAACTCTTCAATCTCAGTGTAGGTCAGTGTGGGGATAGGGGCAGCGCTCATAGCGCAACTTGGCGCGCGGTCTGCAATTTACTGGTCAAAATTTGGACTGCTTCACAGAGTGAACAAAATTAACCGCACTGTTTATCGGATTGGGATGGTGTTCACGTATCAACCAGTCGATTGCTGTTTACACTGAACCTATATTCACCAGGGCAGTTCGCGATCAGCGAGTTCAGGTGCCAATACAGGTGCCGATAGAGTTCTCAGAGTAGAACCAGTGTGGACACATTTTAATTCCAATGGATTTGGCTTTTTCCGGCCTGCTTTGCAGTGCGTGGAATTTTTCTCCGGGGCAGTAGTTTGGGAATGACAGGTACAGTTTCATGGGAAAACACAACAGCGTTTCGTTTGTATTAAAAGTGGGTCTGGTCATGTTGGGCGTGACCTCCCTGCTGGCGGGCACCTCCGTGCATGCCGGGGCTCGTGATCAGGCGAAGCGTATGTATGACCGCATCGCAGGAGTACCGCCCACGGCCATTCAGCTTGAAGCCATGCTGGACATCATGGATGTAAACCGCGACAACGTGACCGACAGCGAAGCATTGGCGATCCAGGCTGCGGAGCTGGCATTTGACTCTCCCAGCTTTTATAACGTCACCCTGAAAAATATGGTCACACCCTGGACCAATGAAGAACAAACCCAATTTGCCGACCTGAACGACTTTACTGCCACCGTTATCGGTTTGGTGCGGGATGGCGGTGATTTTCGTGAAGTGCTGTACGGCGATGTCATCTATGTGGGCGCGGACAGCACTCTGACCCCTTATTCGGTTGCGGGCAATCAACACTACATTGATCTGGAAGCCAGCGGCGCGGATTTGGGCGACAGTGCCGTGTTACGGCGGGAAGCCCAATCCAGCGTAACCGGTCTGCCTGCCGCTGCTACTGCCGGTGTAATGACCACACGAGCAGCCGCACATGCCTTTTTCGTGGCGGGCACCAATCGCGCCATGTTTCGTTTTACCCTGATGAATTTCATGTGCAATGACCTGGAGCAGGTCAAAGACATCAGCCGTTCGCCGGACCGGGTGCGGCAGGATGTTTCCCGCAGTCCCGGTGGCGATAGCCGTATTTTTATGAACAGTTGTGTGGGTTGTCATGCGGGTATGGACCCGATGGCGCAAGCCTTTGCGTACTACGAATGGAGTGGTGAGGAAGGCTCCGCCGAAGGCCAGCTGCAATACACGCCGGGCCAGGTGCAGGGCAAATACAGGATCAACGCCGATAACTTTCGCTACGGCTATGTTACCCCGGACGATCGTTGGGATAACTACTGGCGTGAGGGGCAAAATGCCGTTCTGGGCTGGGATAATGCCATTAATTACGGCGTAAGCGGCTGCAGCTCCGGCAGTTGCCGTGGTGCCAAAACGCTGGGTATGGAGTTGGCGCACAGTGATGCCTTCGCCGAATGCAAGGTTAAGCAGGTCTTTGAAACGGTGTGCCTGCACGAGCCTGCCACCAGTCATGATCACAGTCAGGTGTCTTCCATGGTGTCCGCTTTTCAGGGCAATAACTACAACCTCAAAGGCGTGTTCTCCGAATCGGCCGCCTATTGCCGGGGAGACTAAGCGATGATTATTTTCAGAACGCTCGCAACACTGGTCATCGCTGCTGTTTTCATCCTGTCCGGTTGCGGCGGGGGAGCCGGCACTCAGGAAAATGTTGACCGGAACGGCATCTCGGATAACACACCGGGATCGGACGCCTCCACTGCCGGACCCTATACTGGCCCGGTGCCCGAAACCGCCGATATTTTGCGCTTCAAAACCAGCTTCTTTGATCAGTACCGATCCGACAATCGATGTGGCTCCTGTCACAACACGGGCGGTCAGGCACCTCAGTTTGTACGTGAGGACAATGTGAACCAGGCCTATACCCAGGCGCTCTCTATTGTCGATCTGGACAACCCGTCTGCTTCGGCCATTGTGGCAAAAGTCGGCAGTGGTCATAACTGCTGGAGTGCCAGTACCGCGGTCTGTGCCACCGAAATGACTCGGGCTATAGAAGCCTGGACCGGTAGCGGAAACTCCGGCAGTACGGTTATCGAATTACGCGCCCCGCTGGACCATGAAATCACGGTAACCAAACAATTACCCGTTGCCGGAGCATCGGATTACAGCACCGTGGTTTCGGCATTTGGGGCAACGGTTTACCCTTTATTTTCGGATTATGGGTGTACTGGTTGTCATGCCTCCGGCTCGGCTACACCGCAACAACCGTATTTTGCCAGTGACGATTTGAACGAAGCCTATGATGCGGCGCGCAGCAAAATTGATCTGGATGACGGCGCGCTGAACCGTGCGTTACCGGATGCATTGTCGCGCTTTGTAGTGCGTTTGCGCAGTGAATTTCACAACTGTGGAAACAGTTGCGCATCCGGCGCGTACGAGATGTTAACTGAGGTGAAAGATTTCGAATCCAGAGTGCCGTCGCCCAGCCAAATCCCCGCCGATTGGGTCACCAGCAAAGCGTTGATTCTGGAGCAAGACGGTATTCCTGCCAGTGGCGGTGGCCGGGTGGACGCCGGTGCGATTGCCAAGTGGGATTTTTCGGAAGGCTCCGGCTTGATCGCGGGCGACAGCAGCGGAGTGAATCCACAAATGCAATTAACTCTGAACAACGGAGTGTCCTGGGTGGGTGGTAACGGCCTGCAGTTTCAAAGTGGCGGGCGGGCCCAAGCCAACACCGCTACCAGTAAAAAACTGTCCGACAAGATCAAGGTCAGCGGTGCTTATTCTGTGGAAGCCTGGGTCGCTTCGGCCAACGTGACTCAGGAAGGCCCGGCACGGATCATTACCTATTCTGCCAATAATGACGAGCGCAATTTTACCTTGGGGCAAACACTTTATAACTACAATTTCCTGCATCGCAGCGGTACCACCGATGGCAACGGCGAAGTTGCACTGTCCACCGCCGATGACGACGAAGACCTGCAAGCCACGCTCCAACATGTGGTGATTACGTTTGATCCGATCGCGGGTCGCCGTATCTATGTAAATGGAACTTGGACTGGCGATACCGACACTGTGGACGGCGGCAGTCTGTCTGGTTGGGATGACAGTTTTGCGTTCATTCTGGGTAATGAAACCACCGGCGATCATCAGTGGGAAGGCATTCTGCGGTTTGTGGCGGTGTACGACCGGGCGCTGACTCAGGACGACATCACCAAAAACTTCGCTGCCGGCGTTGGGGAAAAATACTACCTGCTGTTCAACGTGACCGATCTGGTGGATATCGACGACGGCTTCTCCAGCTATGTGGTGTTCCAGACCAGTATTTTTGATAGCTACAGCTATCTGTTCAGTCAGCCCTTCCTGTATCGCATCCGCCAAAGTGGAACGGATACCAATGCAGAGCAAGACAGCTATACCAGCATTCCTCTGGAAGGCATGCGCATCGGCATCAACGGCAAGGAGCCGGTCACCGGACAGGCTTATACCCAATTAAAAACCACGTTGGAAAATGCTTTGTATGGAACCAACGGTCAGGTGTTATCGTCGATCGGCACCGTGTTGCCATTGGAAGGCGGCTCCAATTCGGATGAATTCTTTCTGACCTTTGAACGTCTGGGAAGTCACGACAACGTAAGGATAGAGGGCAGTGTGAGTGCCGCGGTGCCGGTTGCGGGCGAGCAGCCCCCGGTTATCGGGTTGCGCCATTTTGAAGAAGTCACGGCGTCCATGTCGGTGATCACGGGCGTACCGCAAACCAATTCGAATGTCACATCCACCTATCAAACGGTGAAACAGCAGTTACCGACGTCCACCTCGATTGAAACCTTTGTCTCCGCCAATCAAATGGCAGTTGCGCAAATGGCTATTGAGTATTGCAGCGAACTGGTGGACGACACGGTGTTGCGGAATGGCTTCTTTCCTGGTTTTGTCCTTAACTTTAATCTGGGTGTGAGTGCTGCATTCAATACGCCTTTGCAGCGGGACGCCATCATCGACCCGCTGTTTGCGCGGGTGGTGGGAAGCAATATGGATTCGCAACCCAATGAAATCGATATGAAAAATGAACTGGACGCCCTGATTATGGAACTGGCTGCACGGCATTCATCCGGAAATGCCACCGATACCCAGAAAATTGTCAAAGCCACCTGCGCCGCGACCCTAGGCTCAGCCGCTTTATTGGTGCAGTGAGGAAAACCTTATGAAAAAGCGCTTCAAGAACACCGACCCCAATGCACCGCTGTTGTATCCGGATCACCCATTACCAAAATCCCGGCGCGATTTTATTCGCCAGGGGTTAATGACCGGTGCGGCGGGGGTATTGGGGCCAGGCATTCTGGGTCTGTTTGCAAACCCGAACCAGGCGTATGCGGCGTTGGCAGGTGACATCGCCAGCCTGCGTGATGGCTGCGGTATTACGGTTCAGGGCGCGGGTAAAATTCCATTCATCTGTTTTGATTTGGCCGGGGGTGCCAATATTGCGGGCTCCAATGTGTTAGTGGGGCAGCAGGGTGGCCAGGAAGATTTCATCAGTACGGCAGGCTACAGCAAAATGGGGTTGCCAGGCGACATGGTGCCGGGCATCACCAACCCCGGTACGGGTGTAAGCGAATTTATTGATCGCACTATGGGGTTGCTATTCCACTCTGACAGTGCTTTCGGGCGGGGCATCCGCGAAAAAGCCTCAGTCGGAGCGCTGTCGAATGTGGATGGCGCGGTGATTCCCGCTCGCTCAGACAACGACACCGGCAATAACCCCCATAACCCTATGTACGGCATCTGGCGGGCCGGCGCGGATGGCGAGTTACTAACCCTGATCGGTTCCCGCAGCTCTGAATCCGGTGGTAACTCCATGTCTCCACCCATGCTCATGGACACCTCGGTGCGGCCCACCAAAGTGGATCGCCCCAGTGATGTCACCGGCATGGTGGACACCGGCAAACTGGTGGGCATGCTGGATCAGGCCGACGTTGTGAACGTGATGGAATCCATTGCCCGCATTAGCGAACAGAAAATGGCAGCGCAGAACATTGGCACCGTTAGCCGTGACGAAGTCATTCGCGACATGGTCAATTGCGGCTATATCAAAAGCGCAGATCTGGCGGATCGGTACGGCAACCCAGCGACGCTGGACCCGGCCAGTGACCCCGATATTGTGGGCGCGTCGGGCATCTTTTCCAGCACGGAATTCAATGACAACGAATTTCAAAAAACTGCCTCTGTCATGAAAATGGTGGTCAACGGTTTTGCCGGAGCCGGCACGGTCACCATGGGCGGGTTTGATTATCACACCGGGGATCGCTCCACCGGGGAAACCCGTGATCTGCGAGCTGGTCGTTGTATGGGCGCCTGTATCGAATACGCCCATCGCGTCGGTGTGCCCTTGTTTTTGTATGTTTTCAGTGACGGTTCGGTCGCCAGCAACGGCATGATCGACGACTCCATGGATGGCCGTGGCAAAGGCGTCTGGACCGGCGACAACTCATCGACAGCGGCCTCCTTCTTCCTGGTATATAACCCGTCCGGTCGTCCGGGCATGACCGGCGCCGTTCCGGGCCGTCAAGTGGGCTGGTTCAGCGCCAACGGTTCGGTGAATACCTCGTCCAGCCCCGCAGCCAATAATCCCAACCTGCTGGTGGAAACCGTGGTAATGAATTACATGGCGTTGCACGGTGAGCAAAATAATTTCAGTGCGGCGTTCCCGTCCCAGGGGCTGGGGAATAGCGCCATGCGTGACAGCCTCACGGTATTTCAGTCGATCGTGAGTGGCGTTATTTAGTTGTCGTGAAAATGAGAGTGCGAGCGCTCGCCTGATCACACCCAACGCCTCTGCGTGGGTCTTCCAAAAGCAGGAATGGTACACAATAACCAGATGGCGTTCTGGTCTATACAAGGCAGCCATCGTCGCGCAACCGGGTGCCCTGGACGCGTAAATCCGCAGGGTGGCCCTGAGCGAAGTCCGGTGATACTGTAAGGCTTACTACTCCCGGATAAGCGAATTTCCCGCAATGAATGATGCAGTTAACATTCCCTTTGACAATACCTACCTGCGTGTAGCCAGCACCCTGTTTGCCAATCAACTACCCACCCCAGTGAAACAACCGGGATTGATTCGCATTAATAGTGCGTTGGCAGAGATGCTATATATCAACCCCAAACAACTTGAAAGCGAAGAGGGCGTCGCGGTGCTGGCGGGTAATAAAATTCCTCAAGGGGCAGAGCCCATCGCTACCGCCTATGCGGGCCACCAGTTTGGTGGCTTCAATCCCCGGTTGGGTGACGGCAGAGCCATTCTGTTGGGCGAAGTCATCGGCCAAGACGGCCACCGTTACGATCTGCAACTAAAGGGCTCCGGAATAACACCGTACTCAAGAAACGGCGATGGCCGATCACCACTGGGGCCGGTGTTGCGGGAATACATCCTCAGTGAATTCATGGCAGCTCTGGGTGTGCGCACCACAAGAAGTCTGGCCGCTGTCACCACCGGTGAAACCGTTATACGTGAACAAGCGCTGCCCGGCGCTGTATTAACCCGGGTGGCACGCAGCCATATCCGGGTGGGTACCTTTCAATATTTTGCCGCTCGCGACGATCTGGAATCGTTAACCAAACTGGCGGATCACGTGATCGCGCGTCACTATCCCGAGGCGGCCCAGGCCAACAACCCCTATCTATCCATGTTGGCCCAGGTGATTCAAGCACAGGCCGAACTGATTGCACACTGGCAATCGATTGGCTTTATCCACGGCGTAATGAACACCGACAACATGCTGATCAGCGGCGAAACCGTGGACTATGGCCCTTGCGCCTTTATGGAAAATTACCACCCCTCCACCGTGTTCAGCTCCATTGATCACCAGGGCCGTTATGCTTACAGCAATCAGCCCGCGATTGGTCACTGGAATCTGGCGTGTCTGGCACAAGCATTACTGCCACTGGTGGATAAAGACGAAGCCGCTGCAATACCCCTAATACAGCCGATACTGGACGCCTATGGCGATCAATACTCAGCGGCCTATCAACAACGCATGTGCGCCAAACTGGGGATAGCTCAAGCGAATCACGAAACCGACGAACTAATAACGGATTTATTGGTGTTAATGGCCAAGCACAGCGTTGACTTCACGCTGGGTTTTAGAGTGTTGGCGGATTGGCTGGATTGGGATGGAAACGCCGAAAGCGCAAAAGCGATTAACAGCGCGGGACTGTACCCGTTGCCTGCTGAATTCCAGCCATGGGTGCTGCGTTGGCAGCAACTTTTAGACGCTGGCCAGGGCAAACACACCACCGACATTGGTATCGCCATGCTGGCGAACAACCCGGTTTTTATTGCACGAAATCACCAGGTGGAGCAGGCAATTCAAGCAGGTAATGTCGGGGATTTTGCGCCTTTTCATAAACTGGTGGACGTGTTGGCAAAGCCGTTTGAATTCGACGCGGGCAACAAGGGTTATGCAGATCCTGCGATGGCGGAACAGCGGGTTACGCAAACTTTTTGTGGTACATAGTCAGGAAGACTTTTCGCTTGTGGCTTGACTGATATTCTAGAGGTTTTGGGAAGCAGGGCCGGACTTATTACCGGCCTGTTTTTCTGCGGTTAAATCAAGACGCTTGTTTAGAATTCACAAGGAGTCGCTATGACTGAGTGGGTGAATGTAAGATCGTCGGCTATACGAAAACTTGGTTACGATGCCGGTACCAGCCGGATGTACTCGGGTTGATTTTTGTTGTCACGACAATGTACGATGTTTGTACATACCAAGTCATGAGCGGCCCTCGTACAACAGGCATGACCGAAAACCGGGTTTACGCTAACTGCCATCCTCAACCGCCGGAGCCCGCGGATGGCTAAACACGTTAATGAAGCGATGACCTCATTCGGCCTTCAGCTTGCCCAGTTGCGCAAGAGCGCTGGCTTTACTCAGCAGGAACTGACCGAAGAATGTGACGAAACGTACCAATATGTGCTAGCCTTTGCAAGCCTTATTCGTGTTGACTATCACCTTTAAGGGACATAAATTGCATGGAATCTTCTATTTCTAAGGACTTAGACGACATTTTGGTGACGGTTATGGCAACAGACGACAAGGCATTTGGTAATCGGTTACTTAGCCTGCGCAAACAGCATGGCTGGTCACAGCCGGAATTGGGCGAGCAGATTGGCACTTCCGGGGCCATCATCGGGCGCTATGAGCGAGTCGAGATCACCCCGTCCATCGAAGTGGCCAAGAAGCTGGCCGACACCTTCAGTGTCACGCTGGATTTTTTGGTGGGTGACAAGGAAGTGCCCAACATTTTGCAGGATCAATCAATGCTGGCACGTTGGCAGGAAATCGATGCCCTGGAACCCGCAGAGCGCGACCGCATTTTATCGGTGGTGGATAGCCTGGTCAGAGATGCCAAGACCCGCCAAGCCTATCGCATGAGCGCCTAAAAGGGGGAATGCAACCATGCAACCACAGGTACAACAGATGCTGGAGAAGCTTGAACACCTTTCACCGGAACGGCTAGCCGAGGTGGAAGACTTTATCGATTTTTTACAACAGCGGGATCAGGACAAACACTTGCGCCAGGATTATGTGCAAGCCTCTGAAGCGGCATTTAACCAGGTATGGGATAACGACGACGATGCCGTCTACGACAAGCTATAAATTTGGGGATGTGGTGTTGGTGGCGTTTCCATTCACCAACCTGCAAGCCAGCAAGAAGCGGCCTGCGGTGGTCATCAGCAGCGCGCATTATCAACAGCAACGCCCCGATGTGATTTTGATGGCCATCACCAGTCAGGTCAGGCCATCACAGCAATTCGGTGAGTGCCTGTTGCAGGACTGGCAGCAGGCGGGATTGCTTAAACCCTCTGTGTTGAAACCGTTGATTGCCACACTACAACAGAACCAGGTTGTTAAAGTCATGGGGCAATTGTCAGCGACTGATCAGAGCAGTCTGCAAAACGTGTTGCAGGATATTTTGTACTGCTAGATAGACAAGCCCAGCGCTTGGTTGGGCTATCGGGACAGCGGGTTCCTGTTGAAATTGAATTAGTTTAAACAAAGAAGTCAACAAATCTACTTTCAATCAATCCAAACGCTCCAGCTTGCTCAGGCTTCTGAGGTAATCGATCAACATGGTGATTTTATGCGCGACGAATACGATTTTTCTAAGGGTGTACGGGGTAAATTTTATAACCCCAATGCCAAGCACAATATTCCGGTTTATTTGGATTCTGAGGTGCTGGATTATTTTGCCGAGAAAGCGAAGACCAAAGGCGTTGAGCTGGATGCCATGCTGAATGAACTGCTTAAAAAGGATATTGCTTTGATTGAGGGGGTTAAGTAGCCCCCTCATCGCGTTTTCACTTTAGTGCTTTTAAAATACCTATAACATCAAATGCTCTATCGAGTTGGGCTAAATCGTAGGCTTGATCTCTACTATCTGTGAGCCATAACACCCAGCCCTCCATTGCCTCCAATTCTTCTTTTGACAAAAGAACCCACCTCGTTTTAAAAAAATCATCCCAATACTCCGCGTTACTGGAACGATCAAGCATGGCGATAATAGAGTCAACAATAAGTAGCGTTTTTTCAGTCTTGATGGATGCTAGAACAAACTCAGGCAACCAATAACAAAACGCTTCTGGCGAAAGCCAAAATACGACATCATAATTAGCCTGTAAGAAGCTTATAGGAACATGATAGCGATCAAACTTCTGCAAAGAGATAACCGCTTCTATTTCATCCCCTGTTAGCTCCGCTGAACTATAGAGATTTGATGGACGCTTTCTATTTGAGAACGCCTTCTGAATCAACTCAGGCACATCCACGGTCATTTAAATACCATCTAAAAGAGCTGTACATATACCTACATGCCTCCACGCATCGGCTTGCGCCTGCTGATGGCCTTCATCACCGCCGCCCCAACACTTAGAATCTCGATGGGAACGAGCCTGCGCCTGCCTCAACCAAGCTTGCCGTCGAGTTTCAAGCTCCCACTTAGACATTCCTGCCACACACTTTCCTAGCTTACCAACTTCGTTTTTGGCATCTTGAACTTCTTCGTTAAGCTTGTCACAATCTTCTTCAGATGACTCACTTCTCTCAAGAATATTAGAAAGATCATGAGCCGTCGCGTAAACCGCCCCGAGACCAAGCAACGACCAGACAAATATTTCGGCACCAGTAATACAGGTGCCAGCACCAGCAAGAAGAAACCAAAAAAGCCGCCCATCTGGATCATAAGCCATAAGGGGATTCTGGCCTGCATAACCGTAGGTTTTTATTCCACCTGCCAACCCAATAGGATCACTTTGGACGTATCCTCCGACTAAGTGCGACAGCTACAACACGAGCTGGGCTACCATTCTGTCACACAAGAACAAGCACGACCTCGGGAGGATTTGAAATTGTCTCTCGCATTTCCAATGCATTTAAATTTTGGAACTGGTGTGATGAACTGAAGAAAACTAGGTTGAGGAGAATAATCGATTGAATACCCTCCTTCTTCTAATATTGAGTACGCTAGATCACCACGAATAGATTCTGGAAATCCATAATTAGCTGGAAGATAAAAATCAGAGTCCATTTGAGTTTTACTATGTCTATATTCTTTCAGCGAGCCTATTAGGGCTAATTTATCAGGCGGATATTTATAGGTATATCTTTTATATGTATTGATTGCTCGACACAAATACTCCAGCTGAACGGCTACCGACTTTACTCTACTATCTCGGTAGAGGTCTATCGCGAAACAAAAGGCCGAGAAAAGCAAAACAGTAAAAAATAGTATCAATGTCAGAACGACTGCATTTTTATTTTTACCAATTATATCCACTTGAACCTTTCACACCATCTAATATGTCTAACAGCATGCCCCCGAAGGGGAGAAGATTATTAAAGCCTTGCTGGACGGCATGATCGTTAAATACCAGACTAAATAACTGGTTGGCGGCTTAAGAAGCTACAACAAGAGGTGTCCCCATGACCACGTTAGTGGTTCATCACTTAAAATCCAGTGAATTTCCGGAAGCTGCGCAAGTGAATGCCCGACTCTATAGCGTTATCGAAACATGCAAGCTTCATGGCCACAAGCCGAATGCGTACCTGAAACACATTTTTAAAGTGCCTTCCGAAGCAACAACCGTGTAACAGTTCGAAGCATTACTACTCTGGAATTAGATGTGGACAGTGTAAAGGAAATGGCTTCCTCTTTTTAGTATGTCGTTCTCGGGGCGGTTACGGATTTACGATCTTTCCATTATATGTCACTTTCAGCTGAGTCCCAGCCTCAACCAATTCACCATTATAAGTTGATATGTACCTCCAAGATACGTGATACACAAACAAGGCCCTGCCTAGAGCAGGACAGCGCATGCTCACAAGCTCATCTAAGACGAAAATATATGTTAGATAAAACTTGTAAAAAACTGAATCCAATAGTGAAGCGTTGTTTACCTTCATTACCTCAGATCTATTAATACGCTTAAGTTGATTTCTAAAAAACTCCCCATACTTACGCGGGATCACAAAAAATACTTTCCCTCCTTGTTTTAAACAAGCTTGAACAGTTTCCAGCTTTACGTGTTCGTCTCCAGCATTAATGCATTTCCATTTGAGTGACATTTGTACACCTAACAATATTTATGACATTGGTGGCGTTATCGTTATACCTCTAGGCCCAAGGATAAGCGTGTACAAACCTAATGGATCAATAAAAATTGTTGGATTTTGGTCTGCATATCCGTAGGTATTCAATCCTCCACCCAACCCAATCGGATCCGATTGAAGGTATCGTCCCAGTCCAGGATGGTAGTACCGATTCCAGTTATAATGTAATCCCGTCTCAGCGTCATAGTATTGACCAGGAAAGCGCACATTGAACTCAGTCTGACTGGTAACAACTTCAGTTTCACCAAAGGGCCGTTGCTGTCCTTCCCACACTTTTTGCTGATTCTCATCGGTGACTATCTGGGGAGTACCCAGATGGTCAGTGTGAACAAAGTACAGCGAATCGGCTTGCGTTACCAGGGGCCAATACAAACCCAGCAGCGCGGTGAGCAGAAACACTATACTTTTATGCGCTAAACCAACCAGCCCCAAACTCTTTGCACCTTGTTTTTCAGATAGTCCTTTATTCATTGCCGCTCTCACTTTTTCTACATTGGCTTCCTGTTTTGGATTACCACGGTATAAAGTTGAAGTTCTGTTTTGATTTGTCATCGTCATTGTCTGCCTGTTTAGTCGGTTTATTGGATTTCAACAGGCTGGGTGACAGTGCCACCGGCTGTACTGGTTATGACGACGCTATCCGGAGCCGACGTTATATTATTGAAGGTCTGTTGGTAGTAGCTTACGTTTGACTTCCAGCCAACCTGGCCAGGAGCTACTTGAGTGGTGCATTTTTCCGTGACGGATACGCGAAGCAGTATTTACTTTGTGTGCGTTTTCTATTTTCTGGTAGAGTAAACATTGCAAGAAAGAGGGATTCTTAATGAAGAATAGTAATAGGGTTGCCCTGGTCACAGGGTCTACATCCGGTATAGGTAAAGCTATCGCACTACAGTTATCCGACGATGGATTTAATGTAGTATTTCATTCCAGGGATTCTATTGAAGAAGGTGAAAGGCTTGCTGCTAGTGTGCCGAAGGCGACCTATTTTCAAGCTGACTTATCCGATCAGAAGCAGGCAAAAAAATTAGCATCAAACGTATTATCGACTTACGGTCGTATAGATGTTTTGGTTAATAATGCTGGAATAAACGCGATGATACCTCATGACTCCCTCAAGGAGGCGTCGCCAAAGGTGTGGCGCGAGCTTTACGAGGTGAATGTCATTGCTCCTTGGACATTGATTGCTGAAACGGAGCACGCGTTAAGGCAGTCATCATGTTCGGACTATACGAGCAGTATTGTGAATATTAGCTCGCATGCTGGCGTACGCCCGAAAGGCGCTTCAATTCCGTACGCGGCGAGTAAAGCCTCATTGAACCATATGACTCAACTATTGGCCCTAACCTTATCGCCTGAGATTCGTGTAAACGCGATTGCTCCAGGTTTAGTGAATACGCCTATGACAGAAAAATGGACTGATGCGCGTAAGTTATGGGCTGAGAAATCGCCTATGAAACGCGGGGCTCAGCCAGCTGAAATAGCGCATGTTGCTTCAATGCTCGTTTCAAGTAATTATTTGACTGGTGAAATTATACTGGTTGACGGAGGGCTTAACTTAACTTGAACGATTTGAGTTTTCGCGCGGGCTCGTTTTTACACCAATCATATTTATCTGTTCGGTCTATTGAGCTTAAGCGCTATATGCCTGTTTAATTAAATTTAGAACCTACCCTTGATGGAGAGAATTTATAATTCGGAAGGTTCGAAATGACCCGAGATGCTATGAAACGTGCTGAAAAGCCAGGCTATGCGAGCGTGTCTGTTGCACAAGTGCTGGGTGTTATCGCTGATAGTTATCAATGCTTTTGCCGATAACAGGGAGCGAAGCAGGAGCCGGAAAGACAAATGCCTGGAAATAACAGTTTCACTGGTTTTGTTAGAAAATCCACTTTTTGTGAGGAGCGACAAGTGAATCATGAACGTCGATGTAATCACGCACTATTATTTAAAAGATAGATGTCCATTCTTGAGTCTATCTGATCTGGATGGTGATATTGGCAGCTCGGTATTTAAGGAGATGCTTGACCGCCATAAGTTAGATCCGAAGTACAACCGAAGATATGGCATGGGATATCTTCAAACGCGCCGTGAAGTTGAAGAAAAGCTCAGGAGGTTCTTTGTTAAGCGTGGAGGGAATCCACATCGAAGATATCCAATATACTTCACACTTGGAGAGTCAAAGTGGTTCGAAGGGCTTAATGAAGATCATCTCAAGTTGGAAATCCCAATCTCCGAGCTTCCCGAAGACGCTGTATCTGTAACATTCCCAGACAGCTATTTAGCAATGACTGATAGTACTAAGCCCTATTTTGAAAAAGTATATTTTCTAAAAGAAGTAAGTGATATTGCATCTGTTTATGGTATTCCAAATGATGTGGTTCCCGAGAGTTATGATCGTTACTGGGAAGGTGATTTCGAGCACTATTTCGAAGTGCAAGTTTGGGATGATGAGGTACTTCGAAAGTACTCGATCTAAAGTGATAATTTGAACGCACTGGACGGGCTATTTAAAACGTATGTAGTGGAGTAATTATACCTTTGGTCCTTTGCTATTCACCTGCTGAAGAAATACCGTGTGCAGAGGTGTAGGCACTCCGTTTTTTATATGCCTTTATTTGCAGGTGGTTTGGCCCGGCTGATTTATCTTGCTCATGGTATGACCTTGGTGGGGATCCCTTATGATTTTGTGCTTTGTCAGGTTGTATTCTTTTTCCTGTCTGGAATTATTGTCATTTATTTCTGTAAAAAGCCGGCTTAGTATCTATTTGAAAATCATCATGCGGAGAGAGGTATGCCATTCACTCCATTTCACATGGGACCTGGAATAGTATTTAATGCAATGCTACAAGGCAGCTTCAGCTTAATGGTTTTTGGCTGGGCGCAGGTCGTGATGGATATTCAGCCGTTGATTGTTTTAATCATAGGCGAGGGCCATCTGCACGGATTTTCTTATGCGTTTGTCAGTAGCACGCTATTGGCTATATTCTCCGCCTTGTCAGGGAAATACTTGTCGGAGCCAAGCCTGTCTATATAGTGTAATAACAGGTGGTTCGCCCTATTTCTCACTTGATTGGATTAATAAATACATCAATCCAAAGCGCGTACAATCACTTATACATCCGTTTGATGGTCAATTAGTTTTTTTTAATGAATAAGTCCATGGATGTGCCGTGCGATAAAAAGTGATTCATCGATGATATCAATGTTGGTTTTGGTAAACGGTTCTGAGTTGGGTATAACTCAATAAGATAATCTATTCGCGGCACATAATCATGACAACGAAAAACAAAATCGCATTTGGAATTTATTTGATAAACGCTGTGGCCATGCTTGTGGTTGGATCGGTTTATCTATTCAGCGGCGAATTTATGCCTTATCATTCAGCTGTTATCCAGGAGGAATGGATTGACTTATCAGAAGCACAGAAAACTTTATATCTGGGCATGATGAGAACGGAAGCCGCTGGATTTCTAGCGACCGGTACTGCAATCCTAATACTGCTAATTATTCCTTTTCGAAAAATGCAGAGATGGGCCCCTTATGCCATATCCGTAATCGGAATTGTGGAGTATCTGCCTTCAGCCATTGCAACCTATAATGTCGCGCAGACTACAACTGCATCCCCACCTTGGATTGCGTTGTGTATGGGTATTGGATTGCTGATAGTCGCGATTCCACTATCTGAGTTTGATTGAACTGATCGGTAATGTCTTTACCGGCCTATAAAAGCCATATGCCCACCAGCCGGTTTCAAGGGTGAGGGCGGATCTACTGGTGAATGAGTTGAATATGAAGCGAAGAAAAGAAGTGGAATATCCGCTATGAGAAGGCGTCGAATCTAGGTGTTGCCTTGCTGTGCCCCCGCCCCGGAGCGTTAATAATGGCTTTCTCTTTTCGGTGGCGAAAGTGCCTGTTTGGCGATAAGACAGTGTATGAAAAATTATAATTTAGGGATGAGTTAATGAAATCTTCGTTTACCAACTGCGCAAACGTAGCGCTACTTTTGATGGCATGCAGTGCGCCGGTCAGTGCAGCGTTATTTCCAAGTCTTGATGGCAAGGCTTATTACGATGATGTTCTGGATATTACCTGGCTTGCGGATACGGGGTATGCCAAAACATCAGGCGATCATCCCACCGGCTGGATGAGTTGGGCCGACGCCAACGCGTGGGCAACGTCTCTGGCAATTGACGGCGTTACCGGGTGGCGCTTGCCGGGCATGATCGATATTGACCACGATGGATGCACCCAATTTAAAACCAAGGGTGGTTCCGATTGTGGTTACAACGTGCTGACCGGCAGTGCGGCTACGACTGTCTATAGCGAGCTGGCAAGCCTCTGGTACGATACACTCGGCAACCTCTCGAGTTACGATAGATTCGGTCATTACGGCGCCTATGATGCTTCGGGCAATTGGGTTGGTGGACTGAGAAATACCGGCCCTTTCGTGAATCTTAAACCCGGAGGTCACTGGACCAACCAGCGCTACGAGGGGCGGACTTGGGGGCCGAATTTCGGTGGAAATTCGTGGTTTTTCTCTATTAATAATGGACTCCAGAGCTCGGCCGATGTCACTGATGAACTGCGTGCGTGGGCAGTCCATCCTGGCGATCTGCGTCTAGTCGTGGACGCGACACTGAATGGGATGGAGACTGCGACCGCTCCCGGTCCGTCATTCCCTGTTAGCGGCAGCTCTGCCAGTTGGAACTACCGAGTCAAGAACACCAGTGGTCAATCTATCTTCGATGTTCGCCTGTATGCTGAGAGTGTAGAGCCGGAACGCGTCGACCCCGAGGAATTGTGTTACCTGGACATGATTCCCGCAGGCGGAGAAGCGACCTGTACTAGCGAGAGCCTGATCGTTGACGGTGCAGTAAAAATCCGGCTGTCCGCTCAAGGCAGCTCACAAGAGGGTAATCACGTTCAATCAGATATGGCAGCCTGGTATATCGGCGGCTCAGATTTCAAGCCCTCGCTATTTCTCGATGTAACGATGGCGGGTTTGGATATTGACAGTCAGAGGCCGGGGCCCGAATTGTATGATCGTGGTACTTGGTACCATAACGTCAGTGTCACCAACACCGGCGTAGTTCCACTGAGGAATGTGCGCGTTTTTGATCGAACAGAGGAGCCTTCAACAGAGGCGTGGACGAAAGTATGCGTTTTCTCGGCAATCGAACCTACTGAAACGAAAACCTGCCAAGTGGATGTTAAGGGCATCGAGGGTGGTGACATTATGAAGCGACATTTCACAGCGCAGATGCGATACCAGAATGGGAAAATCACGGATAGCGATTTTAGTTACTACCGTATTCTGGACTACCCTTAAGCGGTCAAAGCGCAGCAGGATGGGGTTAATATAGTATCCAAAGACAGGTGCCAGATTCCACAGCAAAAGAAGAGCCTAGGCTTCTAGTGACATAGTGAATTGCTGTCGGATCTGGGTTTCGTTCATGAGCCCAGGCAGGTTCATCGAATTGCGTTTTAGTCCAGCCCATAATTACGTTCACCATCTATCTTCTATCAACGGTGATCGGGTAACACGGATTATAGTAGTTAGCTCTTATGGGCCTTCCCTCAACCGAACGCCTACTCACTAGAGGGGCGCATTCTTTGTTTCTGGTTGCTTGCTGACCAACCCCCTCGTGAACAATTTTTTACAACGGTTCCGTAATCCTGAGTTCTATATTAGTCTTGCTTGGTGTCCGCCGTATCGACATACAAATAATTGTCATCAACTTGGAATAGTGAGGCGTTTTGGATGTTTAGAAAAAGAGCAGGGATTGTTAAATACTGGGGCACTTTGATTGTATTTCTATTGGTTGCTGTTGTTGGGCAGGCTGCCGAACAAACCAAGAAACCGAATATTTTGGTGTTGTGGGGTGACGATATTGGTACCTGGAATATCAGTCATAACAACCGCGGTATGATGGGGTATAGCACGCCCAATATAGATCGCGTCGCCAATGAAGGGGTTTCTTTCACTGATTACTATGCCCAACAAAGCTGTACTGCCGGGCGCGCAGCTTTTATCGGTGGGTCGGTACCGGTTCGCAGCGGAATGACGAAGGTGGGCTTGCCGGGTGCCAAAGAGGGCTGGTCAACCAAAGACGTTACCATGGCGACCGTGCTGAAAGGCCAGGGTTATTCCACCGGGCAGTTCGGCAAGAACCACCAGGGCGATCGTGATGAGCATTTACCGACTAACCACGGATTTGATGAGTTTTTGGGCAATCTCTATCACTTGAATGCTGAAGAGGAGCCGGAGCAGGAAGACTATCCGCGAGACATGAAACTGCCGAATGGAAAAACGTTTTTGGAGCAGTTTGGTCCTCGTGGTGTTATTCATTCCTGGGCAGATGGAAAGGGTGGACAGAAGATTACGGACACGGGCCCTTTGACCAAGAAGCGTATGGAAACCATTGATGATGAGACGTCAAAGCGCGCAATGGATTTTATTCGGGAGCAGCATAAAGCTGGAAAACCCTGGTTTGTGTGGTGGAACGGTACGCGCATGCATTTTCGCACCCACGTGAAAGAGGCGCATCGCGGTTTGTCGGGGCAGGATGAATATTCGGATGGCATGGTGGAGCACGACCTGCACATTGGGCAATTCCTGAAATTGCTTGATGAGTTGGGTGTTGCTGATGACACCGTGGTGATGTATTCCACTGATAACGGGCCCCATTACAACACTTGGCCTGACGCTGGCACGACCCCCTTTCGAAGTGAAAAGAATTCGAACTGGGAGGGCGCTTATCGAGTTCCCACTTTCGTACGTTGGCCAGAAAAATTCCCAGCCGACCAAACCCTTAATGGCATTGTTGCTCACGAAGACTGGCTGGTAACCTTTGCAGCTATCGCAGGTGACACCGATGTTAAGGAACGCTTGCTCAAAGGCACCCGTATCAACGGGCGCAAATATCGCAATCACCTTGATGGCTACAATCAGCTGGATTATTTGACGGGAAAAGCCAAGGAATCACCACGTAAGGAGTTCTGGTACGTGAATGATGATGGCCAGGTGGTTGCGGCTCGATATAACGATTGGAAAGTGGTGTTCCTTGAAAACAGGGGCAAGGCGTTCGGTGTATGGCGTGAACCTTTTATAGAATTGCGGGTGCCCTTGTTATTCAACCTGAGACGAGATCCGTTCGAAAAAGCCCAGCACAATGCGAACGTGTATGAGGACTGGTTCCTTTCGCGGCCGTTTGTGATTGTGCCGATTCAGGGCTTGGCAGCACAATTTTTAGCATCAATGAAAGAGTATCCGCCAAGCCAGTCTCCTGGTTCCTTCAATTTATCAAAGATTGAAGAGCAGCTTAAATCCAACATGGGCAGTCACTGATAGCACATTGGTATGAAACTGGCAGGGCTGTGGGGATTCGCGCAGCCCTGTTTTATTTTTGATTGAACAAACTTTGAATTCGCGTTGGCGAGATCGATATTAAAGACAAACAGAGTGCGCAATGAAATTATCCATTTATCAAATTGATGCTTTTGCTGAAAAAGCGTTTGAGGGTAATCCCGCCGCCGTGGTTCCTTTGGAAGAATGGCTGCCGGATTCGGTAATGCAATCCATCGCAGAGGAAAATAATCTTTCTGAAACGGCATTTTTTGTGCCTTCAGAAAGTGGTTTTCATATTCGGTGGTTTACACCGGCGACCGAAGTCGATCTGTGTGGGCATGCGACGCTTGCCAGTGCTTACGTATTGTTTTCTATTTTGGGACGAAAAGAAGACACGCTGTCCTTTGAGTCACGTTCCGGTTTATTGAAAGTAACTAAAGCGGGCGAGCTATTGACGCTGGATTTTCCTGCTCAACCACCTGTTCAATGTATCACTCCAGCCCTGCTGTCCACCGGACTTGGTAAAGAGCCGGTGGTGTGCTTGGAGTGTGAAGATTACGTTGCCGTCTTTGAAAATGAGGAAGATGTATTCCAGATCGCGCCGGACCAGGAAGCGTTAATGCAGCTTGATCTTCGGGGTGTGATTGCAACGGCCCCCTCCACCGAGTTTGATTTTATTGTGCGTTTCTTCGCTCCCAAATACGGTATCCCGGAAGATCCCGTCACAGGATCTGCTTATACCCAATTGGCACCGTATTGGTCTGATCGACTGGGGAAACCCACGCTTCGCGCAAAGCAAGTGTCCCGTCGTGGCGGCAGGCTCTTGTGTGAAACCAGAAACGACAGGGTCTTGATCTCGGGCAACGCCATTACTTATATGCAGGGCAGCATCGAAATCGACATAGAGTGATTTTACCCATTAATCCTGAGAACTATTCGGCCCTATGCGTGCGGGGGCTGGACGAAAATGCCTGTTTACGTAAGTTGAATGGGGTCCACGACTTTAAGCACGGTTGATTTTTCCGCTGCCGCGTGGCCGCGACAGAACGCAGCGGCCACGCGGTTTTGGTTATTTCAAGCAACCATCATTGGCAGGTGCCGAGATCTTCCAGATTGAAAAGATCGGTCATCGTCTGCTTGTTTCTGCCGACATAAACCTGAGCGCCATCCGGTATAACCTGAGAGTCGAAACAGGTTTGGCTGCCAGCGGGTATGCTCAGATTCAATCCGTCGATGGCCTTGTTCGCGACATAAAGAATATAGTCGATACCATTGTCTCCCTGGGTAGCGTCAACCATATCATTGCTTTCCAGCTCGACTCCGGTGGCCGCTACCGGCTGACTTGATGTTAATTGTCCGCTATAGGGCGACCAGCTAAGTCCACCGCCGACCGCGCGCAAGTACCACTGGGCATCACTGCCGGTCGCATTGCAATCCTTCCATAGGTAAAGTCCGGGGTCGGTTGCGTTATCGTAGGTCGGTTCGCCGCATTCGGCCGGTTCCGGCGCCAATGAGCAACTTTGCAAAGTCGTCAGGTTCAACGGGGTATCGATGATTTGTTTACTTTTGCCCAGGTAGACAGGTAGATCTTCGTCAAGCACAAAGCAGGCATTGGCCGCGTTGGGTTTGAAGGTGAATCCGTCTTCAGCGGCATTCCAGGCTTTCATCTGATAGTAGATCTCGTCCGGATTGGTCACGTTGTCCAAAATGTCGTTTGGCTCGTAGCTGTATGACGCTACGTCGCTAAACCCGCCTTCGGAGGTGACCACACCGGTCGCAACCACGCCAGCCGGATCGCCGCCACTGCTTACTCTGACATTCCACTCATCGAGCAGGCAGTCTTTCCACAAGAACAGGCCTTGTTCCGAAAAGCGATCGTAGGCCGGTTCACCGCATTCTGCTTGTGGCGGTGCAACGTCGCAGGCGGTCAGGGTGGTGAGGTTGAAAGGCGAGCTGACACTGATTCGGTTCTGTCCCATATAGATAGGCAGGGAAGGCGAAGTCGTGGTTAGGCAGGCGTCGGCCGCGGGTGTGAAATCCACACCGTCCACACCACCATTCCAGACTTTAAGCTCATAGGTCAGTAGATCCGCTGTGCTGTCGTCGAGTGAATCGCTGTTCTCGATGCTGTAACCGGTGAAGGTCAACCCGCCGGAAGATTCAATATAGCCGGTATAAACAACGCCATTAGCATCGCCACCGCCGGTGACTCGCATACGCCATTCACCACTGCCATCGCAAAGCTCCCAGATATAGACGCCTTTCTCGGTTTGCGAATCATACGCGGGCTCGAAGCAGGAGTCTGACAAGCCGCTGCTGTCGTTGTCCTGAATAGTGATGGTGGCGCTCGCCGTGTCAAGCGTCAGTGCAACGGGGTTAGACAAATTCACTCTGAAGCTTTCGTTGGCTTCCGCTGTTAAATCATCGGTGATTGGTATCAGGATGGATTTACTGCTTTCGCCGACCGCGAAGTTCAGCGTCAGATTGGTAGCGGTGTAGTCGCTGCCACTGACGGCAGTGTCGTTTGTCGTTGATACGTTAATGGCGGCAGGTTGTCGCGCTGCCACGGACAGGGTCACCTGTAACGCCACGCTACCGGCATCCTCCATGGTCGTGACATTACTGATAGCGACTGCGGGTACCGTACGCAAAGGATCGTTCGGGTAGGCATCCTGGCTATCCGGTACTCCGTCGCTGTCGCTGTCGGTTGGGGCAGGGCCGCTTCCGGGTTGCGTTGGATCGGTGTCCACCAGATCGTCGATTCCATCGCCATCCGCATCTATGCCGCCGTTAGCATCGGCGCTGGTGATCATGCCATCGCCATTGGTGTCGAAGCTGGCATAGACGGTGTTGCTGATGTCGTATGCGGTTCCGTCATTGGCGGGGTTGTTGGATTCGGCATCCAGAAAATCGGGTATGCCGTCACCGTCGGTGTCCGGGGCTACCCAAACCGTGCCCTGTTCATTGACCAGGTCGTCGACGATGTAATTGCCATCTGTATCGCTCAGACCAGCCTCAACTACATCCGGTATGGAGTCATTGTCGCTGTCCAGATCACGGTCGTTAGGAATGCCGTCGCCGTCGGCGTCATTGGATGACTGCACTGCAAAGGACATTTCGATATCGTCCATGCCGGCTTCGATCAGCGATGCGGAACCGGCATCAGCCGCTTCCACTAACAGTTGGATGGTTTGTCCCGCAAAGGCAGAAACATCCGCCATGTAGGTGGTCCAGACTGCTGCGCGTTCGGTCGCGCTGCCGCGCTGCTCAAGCAGTGCGTAACGGCTACCGCCAGAGATAATGGACACACGGAAGAAATCGTCGTTGGTCGCGTTGTTCAAATGAGCAAAGTAGTAATTGAATGCCAGCGCCTGCGCGTTGGACGGCAGGGCAATGGCCGGAGATCGGGTCGACGTTGTGCCGTTGTCCACGTCATAGGTGCCGACGGCACTGCCGGACGCCAGCTCGGTAATTAATGCGCCCGAGCCGCTGGTGGTGGTGTTGAGTTGCATCGGAGTGCCTGAGCTTGAGGTGCCGCTCGGATTACCGACCGCCCATAATCCACGGGTGGCGGTATCTGTGTTGAATGGGTCGCGCACCCAGCCTTGGTTGCTTTCGAAATTGTCCAGCACCTGATAGTCCGTTGACGAGGTCATCAGACTAAAACGGGAGCTGAAACTGTTTTCGGAACCGGGCGCCATAAATAGTTCCAGCGTTGCACCGCCTGAGCGCTCGAAGTAAACCACCTCGATACTGTGAGTGCCTGCGGTCAACGTAACCTGGCCAAAATGATCTTCCGAGCCGTGCAGGCTGTCATCAACAATGACGTTAGCGCCGTCGACACGTACCCGAACTCCGTCGTCGGTGTTGGTGCCGAAGGTATAGGTGCCAGCGCTACTGACATTAAACTCGCCGCTAGCGCGCACTACAAAGTCGTCCCCGTAAGCAAAACTCTGGTTGCTGCCGAAATGGCCATCGGTGGTGCCATCCGCAAGGTTCACCGTGTCGCGGTAACCGCGGGTCGAACCGGTGCCACCGCTTGCCAACGTTGCGTCCGCGTCCGCCAGAGAGTCCACAGTGGATGCGGATTTGACCTGTAAAATCCTGAATTGGCCGTTGCTTGAAATCGTCTCAGCGGCGTTCACCAGGCCGTCGTTATCGATATCGATGTCGCTGTTATCGCCGACGCCGTCGCCGTCGCTGTCGCTGTTTTCATTAGGGTTGTTGGGAAACGCATCTGCGTTGTCACCGACGCCGTCACCATCGCTGTCGCTGGTTTCATAGGGGTCGTTGGGAAACGCGTCGCTGTTATCGCCCACACCGTCATTATCGCTGTCGGTGGTTTCGGTTGGATCATTGGGGAAGACATCGGAGTTATTGCCAACGCCGTCGCCATCGCTGTCGAGCCATTCCGAGTCGTCATAGGGAAATTCATCGTCCAGATCCGGTATGCCGTCGTTGTCATCATCAGTGTCGACATCGTCGGTCAGGCCGTCATTGTCGAAATCGAGCACGCAGGCATCCAACGTGGTGATATCGAAGGGTGGATAGATGCGCTTGCCGCTACCGCCCAGATAGATGGCTCTGAATTGGGTGCCTTCCAGGGACAGGCAGGTGCGTGTCTGACCGCTCGTGGTAAAGTTGATGCCTTTGCTGTTTACCGCATCCTGTTGCACGCTCAGGGAAAAATCAACGACGTTGCCGGTGGAGTTATCGACGATATCATTGCCATCGGTGGATACGGGATTAGCGTAGCCAAATTGGCGATCGCTGAGCAATCTGCCGGTGGCGACCTGAGGCAAATTATGGGTTAGCCGGCCTAGCCCACCTTTGGCCCGCAGCAGCCAGGTGTTGGTTTCGCAATTGCGCCAGATCAGTAATACAGGGCCCAAAGTGGAGGTATAGCCGGGTTCACCACACTCATCCCCAGCCGCTAGTTTGGGCGTGATTGGTTCACCCAGAACCACAGGATTGATGTCAGAACCTTCAATTGCTTCATAAAGTTGGTCAGCGGAGAGACCGGTGTAGGTATCGACCTGGCCGGACGGCCATTCGATAGTAATGTCGACTGTCGTGTTAGAGGCTAAGCCAAAATGGATGCGTTTGGAGTTCTGGGACCAACGATGAAAGCCGCCATTCTGTTCCCGCAGCTGAGTTACGCCGCCGGCTGTTGCATAGATTTTTGCACCAATCGCGTCCCGATTGGAGGTCGTGCCCGTCAAATCCAGTTGGATCCAGTGATTGCCATTGCCGGTGTTCTTGAACAGCTTATCAGACCCGCCAAAGCTGACCGGGTAGTAAAGCAGTCCGTTGGTGACCGCCACATCCACGAAACCGTCGACATCGTAGTCGGCGATCGCAACGCTCTCAGCTACACCGATTTCAACGCCGGCACCGATAGGGCCTTCGCCACCATGAGAGGTGACCAGCACGAAGGTGCCGTCGCCCTGGTTGTCGTAATAGCGGTTGGCCAGATTGGATACCCCCTGACGACAAGCCATGTAGATATCCAGGTCCATGTCATTGTCAAAGTCGGCGGCCGCCGCGCTAACGCAGCTCACGGCATCACTTAAACCGGCACCGTGATTCAGGCTAAAGCCGGAATCGCCGTTTAGCAGGTAAAAAGCCGGTGTGGGCAGCTCGGCATCGAGCATATTGATCATCACCGGTTCGCTAACCGGATTGACCGCCCGTACCCGCACATAAACCTGCTCGGTTGAGCCCAGCCTTACGGTCCATTTGCCGGATGAAGAAGAATAGGAAACGCTAGCCCCACCGATAGTGGCAGAGGTGTTGCCGTTGGTGTTAAGGACGGAGGAGGGTGCATCTGCGTATACGCCTAATCCGTCGTAATCGACGGTCACGGTTATTTGGCCGTTGGCGGAAAACTGAAAGCCGGAGCTGGATGAGCCCCGTAGCCATGCATTGATCGAGCGGTCGTCGATTTTGGCGGCACCGGAGGCGCGCAGCGCACCGCGCATCAGCACCAAGTCGGACTTAAGGTCGTTGTTAAAATCGCCGGAAATACTGTCCACTACGTTGCTGACCGTTGGCACCAGGCTGGTAATGCTTCTGAACGAGCCGGTCGAAAAATCATAGATGGCTTGCGGAAAATCACCTTGGCGTCCGCAAATGTAATCGAGTTTGCCATCGTTGTTGATGTCGGTGAGCTGGCCGTAGTCGCCGTGGCCAGGGCAGATATCGCCGCTTCTGCGGGTGAAAGAGAAGCCGCTGGTGTTGCGTCGGCTCAGAGTGGAACCTCCGGAAGACTGTTGTAACAGATCAAGACGACCGTCGTTGTTGTAGTCAAACCACAGCCCCATGCGGGCGGTGCCGTCATCGCTGATGCCGGCGCTCGATGCCCGATCCACAAACTTGCCCCCGGATTCAGCCTGATTAATCAGCATTTGCGCCGGGCCGGAACCACTCACCGCAATTAACAGATCCTGGTCGCCGTCGTTGTCGACATCGGCGATCGTTGCACCGTGCTTATCGTCGTAGGTCTTTTCCATCCAGATGCCGTTCGGGTCGTATTCTGTCGCCACGTCATCGAACGCACCGGCACCGTTGTTACGATAAAAACGGGGATAATCCCGGTGTCCTTGTATAAAAAGGTCGGGCCAACGGTCGCCGTTCAAATCGCCCCAAGCCAGACCCCAGCTCTCGGTATGCCCGGTCAGGCGAATCGAGTTGGATTGGTCTATAAAGGTGATGGGGGCAGCCTGAATTGACGACGCGGCCATAAAAAGTGCCAATAGGGACAACGGGCAATACTTCATAAAGAACTACTCACTTCGGCGTATTACAATCATCGAGAAAGCTGACGAGCAATACTACCGGGACAGAATAGGATGTCTCGTGATAGGCGCTCGGATACTCGGAATCGATCATGGAATGAACTGATTGCAAATTAAGCAATTAAGATGCCACTAATAAAAGTAGAGGAAAAACAGAGGGATAGCCGCCTTGCTGGTGAATCTTTGGTGCGCAGTGTAAAGCGTTTCGACAGTGTAGTGAGGTTAATTGAGGAGTGTTTTTGATCGTCGCACCAATATAGCCCGGATCGGCGCTCAGCGACTCAATTTTAAGGAACGCGTTTTTGAATGTTAAGGAGTGAGTTTTAGGGGGTGAGTTTTAAGGTTGGTTTTTGAAGCCTACTGTGCCCAGTAACTGGTTTGTTTTGGAGTCTTTCACCAACACCAGTAGCTTGCCGTCACTTTCTCTTTTGCCAAGTGCAACCAGCTCTTCAGCGCCATTGCCATTGGTGTCAGGAATCGTGACGATGTCCAGTGCAGGATAATCCCTGGTCCACCAGACATTGGACAACAAAACGCCCGTCATGGCATCCCGTACTTCAGCCTTGACCTCACCTGTACTGGTATTTTTGCTTAGCAGAGCCAGTTCCGGAGCGCCATTGCCATTAAAGTCGGAAACCACAACGAACTTCAGCGGCGTGAACAAGGGGTTGAAACGAACAACACTGATTCTGGTGCCATTGAATGCATCGTTGATCTGAATACTGACGGCGTTGTCCTGTCGTAAAGCGGCCAGTTCCTCGATTCCGTTCCCGTTCATATCGGGCAGGGCGGCTAATTGCAATAGAGTGTACTGGCTACCATAGCTGATGTTGTTGACGAATTGCGAGTTGCCCGCGTCACGCACCAGAGCCCGATATTCCCCGCTGACATTGTGTCCCAGCAAGGCAAACTCGGGGCTACCGGAACTGTTAATATCGGGTAGGGAAATAAAATCGACGGCGGGCCAGGCGTTGTCAAAGAATACGTTGTTAATGACCCCGCCAGCGAGGGGGTCCACGCTTTGCCCGAATAACAACCCTTCCGGCTGAGGCCCCTCTAACAGAGCAGTCATCTCCGGATAGCTGTCGCCATTCAGGTCGTCCACCGGCGTCGTGAATAACAAGGTGTTTTCGTTGCTGAAAAAGATGTTGCGAATCAGGCCACCTGCTAAAGGGTCGCGAATTTCTACCCGCATTCCGACCGGGTCAACGCGTCGGCCGAACACCGCTAATTCCACACCGCCGTCCCCGTTCATATCCGGTAGCACCATGGCTGTCTGAAGCCTGAACTCGCCATTGTAGGGAAGTCTCTGCACTACATTGCCATCGATGCCCTTGACGGTTGCCGTCAGCTTTCCACCCGCCACATCGTCTATCACCACTGCGATGTCTTGAATACCATCACCGTTGACATCGCCCAGGGAAAGCAGAATTGGTGAAGTCACCGGGGCATCCGGATCTGGCGGGGGGATCACGACCTCAGGATCTTCTCCGTCGGTTACTACCACGGAGACTTCATCGCATGCGGTTAGCAGTGGCAGGATGGCCAACAAAATGAGCGCTATTAACCTTTGTCTCGTGCTGTCAATAAGCTTCATAGCGCCCCATCTATTTTTTATTTCACCTTGGTTTGGATACATCGCTCGATACTAATACGATGATCCTTATCAAGCAATCGGGCGCTACTATTACTGTGAACATATCTATATAAAGTTACGAAAAGATCGTATTCGAGCACATAAAGTGAATCTGGTTGACGCCCAGAATTGCAGTCGGAATAAGACAGTCGGTGGTGGTCCTTTGTTCCATGTTAAAATGCATCGCAACGTATGTTGAATTCGCCCCCCAGCGTGGCCGTTTTAACGGAATAAAATTGCGATTGCTTTGCGTAGGAATGGAAAATGCCCGCATTCTTTTTCGTCGGGATTAAGTGTTTTTTCAGAGGGTTTCCTAAATAGCTTTGCGGCGAGAAGAAAAATTCACCTGTAGCGTATTCGTTAAAGTTGGGAAAAATGGAATCGCCCCGATTAAGCCGGGGCGGTATCCAAACGGGAATTTATTCTGAGCCCCGACTAAGCCGCATTCGGGTTACTGTGGCGTTCATGTAAAAACCGTAAAACTTCAGCTCGCAAGTGGTTGTAGTGGGCATCATCGGCGAGCTGTAATCGATGACGTGGTCGTGGCAAATCGATTTCCAGAATTTCGCCAATGGTGGCGGCAGGGCCGTTGGTCATCATCACGATCCGGTCCGATAGCAAAACCGCTTCGTCTACATCATGGGTAATCATGATGACGGTATTGTTAAGCTCGGCTTGGATTTCCATCACCGAATCCTGCAAATGGGCACGGGTTAATGCATCCAGCGCGCCAAAGGGTTCGTCCATCAATAAAACCTTGGGGCGCATGGCCAGTGCGCGTGCGATTCCCACACGCTGCTTCATGCCGCCAGATATTTCCCCCGGACGTTTGTTGAGGGCATGATCCATGTGAACCAGGCTTAGGTTATGCCTGATCCAGTCATCCATTTCTGCTTTGCTCATGGTGTTCTTAAACACTTGCTTTACCGCCAGTTCCACATTCTGATATGACGAAAGCCAAGGCAACAAAGAGTGATTTTGAAATACCACCGCTCGCTCCGGGCCTGGTGCGGTTACTTCGTTGTCTTCCAGAAGAACTGTGCCCTGGGACGCGACCAGCAGTCCCGCTACGATATTCAACACTGTGGATTTGCCACAACCGGAATGTCCGATGAGGGAAACGAATTCACCCTTTTGGATGCTCAGAGTGACGTTGTCGAGTGCTTTGAATACCCCTTTCGGCGTATCGAAATCCATGTGCACTTGTTCGATGGTCAGGTAGCCTCGCATGAGTACGCTCCTTTAATTGATTCGGTTTCTGATTCCATTTGTATGGAAAATTTATTTAACGGATGGTGGCATTGCTGTCCCAGGAAAACGCTTTTTGCAATGCCAGCATGACACGATCAAGCAGAAATCCGATTAATCCGATGGTCAATACCGCGACCATAATCCGGCCCAGAGATTGCGAGCTGCCGTTCTGGAATTCATCCCAGACGAATTTACCTAAGCCGGGATTTTGCGCCAACATTTCTGCGGCAATCAGCACCATCCAGCCGACGCTCAACGATAAGCGTAAACCGGTAAACATCATCGGAATGGAAGAGGGGATAACGATCTTGGTAATTTGAGTCCACCAGCTGAGTCGCAATACTTTACTGACGTTGGTGAGGTCACTGTCCATGGTTGATACGCCGACGATGGTGTTGATTAAAGTGGGCCACAGGCAGCACAAGGTGACCGTGATGGCGGAGTTAACAAACGACTTCGCAAACATGGGATCGTTGCTGTTATAAAGCGCACTCACCACCAGTGTAACAATGGGTAGCCATGCGAGTGGAGAAACGGGTTTAAAAAGTTGAATTATTGGATTCATTGCTGTGTACATGGTGTTGCTTAAACCGCAGATAATACCCAAGGGAATGGCAATCACGCTGGCGAGAAAAAACCCGGCAAATACGGTTTTAAGGCTGGTAAATATCTGGTCGATGTAGGTTGGCTTGCCAGTGTAATCCCGGATTTTTACTTTAGCGTCCGGATTCTTCGCCAGCTTTTTTGCATTCCGCTCTTCTTGCCTTTGATAAAAAGCAACTTCCTTTACCCGTTCGGCTTTGTGTTCTTTCCATAGACCATTAGCTTGCTCCCAAACGGCGGCAGGCCCCGGAACTTTTCCCAGACTGGTTTCTATGTGGGCCGCGGATACATGCCACAATCCGAGGAATATGGCGAAGGCAATTAACGGCACACCCAAAGAGCGGGTAAGGTGTTCGATTTGTTCTTTCGGGTTTTGAAAAGTGAAAAACTTCATAATTGACACCAGCCATGAAAATCCGATTGATTCAAACACAGTGATAACTTTCGTGGTCATTGCATTGCGCCTCCGTTATTAATGCCGGAGCCTGATTTCGCTCCGGCATTGCTGAGTTTAAAGCTTGTCTTTTTCTTTCAGACCGATTTTAAATTTAGAGAGGTATTCGTTTGGCTTGGTGCCATCGAATGTAATCCCGTCGATAAATTCAGACTGAGGTGGTTTAAAGCCATCTTCATCCGCAGCGGGAAAATCAGATGCAGACAGTTTTCCCTCTTTGATCAATAGGTTGGCAGCTTGCATATAAATATCCGGGCGATACACTTTTTTCGCCATGTCCATATACCAGCTATCGTCTTTGTGTTCCGGTATCTGACCCCAGCGACGCATTTGGGTCAGATACCAGATGGCATCGCTATAGAAAGGGTAGGTAGCGTTGTAGCGGAAGAAAACGTTAAAGTCTGGCAGTGAACGTTTGTCGCCTTTTTCGTACTCGAAGGTTCCCGTCATGCTGTTGGCAATCACGTCATAGTCCGCCCCTACATAGTTTGGCTGTGCCAGGATCTTAACGGCTTCCTTGCGGTTTTTATTATTGTCTTCATCCAGCCATTTGGCCGCGCGAATCATGGCTTTCACCACCGCCAGGTGCGTATTGGGATTTTTGTCTGCCCAGGCCTTGCTGACACCGAATACTTTTTCGGGATTGTCTTTCCATATTTCATAATCGGTAATGACCGGTACACCGATGCCTTTGAACACGGCTTGCTGGTTCCAGGGTTCGCCCACGCAGTATCCGTATATGGTGCCGGCTTCCAATGTCGCAGGCATTTGGGGTGGCGGGGTCACTGATAGCAGCGCATCGGCTTGCAGTTGGCCGGAGATGTCGCCTTTTGACGGCGCATAGTAGCCGGGGTGAATACCGCCTGCAGCCAGCCAGTACCGCAGCTCATAGTTGTGGGTTGATACCGGGAATACCATGCCCATGTTGAAGGGTTTGCCGTCCGCTTTGTATTTGTCGACTACCGGTTTCAGGTAATCCGCTTTAATCGGGTGAACCGGTTTACCGTTCTCCATCGGGACGTGTTTTTTCATTTCCTTCCAGACGTCGTTGGAAACCGTAATGCCGTTGCCGTTGAGGTCCATGCTGAACGCGGTAATGATGTGGGCCTGGGTACCAAATCCGATAGTCGCGCCTAACGGCTGGCCTGCTAACATATGGGCGCCGTCCAGTTCTCCGGTGATGACACGGTCCAGTAGAATTTTCCAGTTGGCTTGGGCTTCCAAGGTGACATACAGCCCTTCGTCCTCGAAGTAGCCTTTCTCATACGCTATCGCAAGGGGCGCCATATCGGTAAGCTTTATAAATCCGAATTTTAGATCTTCTTTCTCCAGCTCTAATTCTTCCGCTACGACCGGCAAACATAGCAGCCCGCCTAATGCTGCTGTGGCGACGAGGGTTTTTTTGAAAAGGGTCCTGATGTGTTTCATTTCTAACTCCTGAATACATGTCGAAACAACGCCGCGATCGAGCGCTATTTAAATCCGGCTAAATACCGTTTGGTTCACTATTCGTTGAAGGAAGCTTCTGATGGTTTCGTTATCAACTTGCGTGCCAAAAATGGCGGTAACAGAAAATGCAAACTTAAAGTGCTGATATTTTGCTTTGATAACAAAGATGGTGCGTACAATGCTACGAAATATTAATGAATGACTTTCTATGGTGCACATGTGCGCGTGACGGGTGCGGGTTGGTGATCGTAGTCGCGAGAGTAGAGCTAAAAAAATGAGCCATTCGGAGGCCCATTTTTTCTTCGCTGCACTTAAATAGATCGGAAAAAGTGTAAGGTATTACCGGACGGTTCTAAGGGGCATGGATTTGGCTTTCCACTACCCGCACCACGCTTTTGCTTTTGCCCATCGGAATCGGGAGGTGGTTTACAAAGTCTTCGGGTCGATGTATCTGGACATCAGTAAAGCCGCATTCCAGAAAGCCGCGTTGGATTTCGTCGCGGTTGTTGAAATGCAGGTTAACGTTGGCTCGGGTGGCGAGTGACAACATTTTTGACCCTGCTGCAACCGCGCCGGGTATTAAGTGTATGCCGAAGTTGTATACCAGGTCGGTGATATACCAGGCTTTGGGATAGACCCGACCCAGTTGTGCTAGTCGTTGCCATACCTGCGAAATGTCGTCCAGGTGAAAGTAGTTCACCAAACCTTCGGTGACCAGAATGGTAGGCCGGTCGGGATCGAGTACTTCTTCCATGACGTAATCCAGACCATAAGGAGCGCCGAATTCGAATACATCGCAGCCGACAACCTGGTGATCGGGTCCAAAGCCATGGTTAGCTTGTAGCAAGGCGCGCTTTCGCTCGGCCATATGGGGCAAATCGGCCTCTACGTACTTCAGATCGGGGTACTTGCGCGATAACGTGTAGCCTCGGGGCGAATAGCCACAGGCGATTTCCAGAATCTGACTGACCCCTTGGGTCTTGATTAACCCGTCTATGCGGTGGTCCATGATTTGGTGACGCTGGATCAGCATGTCGTGCAGGGTGATCCCGATGATTGAATCAGCAAGACGATCAAAGGGGCGCAATGTTTTATAGAGCAGTCTGCCTTTGGGGGAAGTGAAGAAGCGATTGGAAATCCCGCTTTCATACCAGACTTGGCCGGTGAAAAGGGCCGTAAAACTGATACCTGTGGAATCCATGATGGGGCTCTCCGATGTGATTATTGTTATTCAGTCCAGCACGATATTGCCATCTTCCAGATGAAAAGCGATAGCTTGCAGTGCCTGCCCTACACAGGGTCCCGCGACACAGTCCCCGGTTTCGACTTCAAATAGCGCGCCATGGTTGGCACACTGAATAAAGTGGTTGTCCATATCCAGGAATTCATCCGGCTGAAATTCCAGGGGAATACCCAGGTGAGGGCAGGAGTTAAGGTACACAAACACTTGCGCGTCTTTCTTTACGGCAAAAACGGTGCGGCCATCCAGATCAAAGCCGCGGGCGGAATCTTCTTCGATGTCGTTAACGGCGCACAGCACGGTCATGATACCCCCTTCTTTTTCTTGAGTGTTGCGGTTTGCTTTTGTTGCCCATTATGAAGGCTTCTGTTTCGATGGGAAAATAAACAGATCAGGAATATTAAATTATTTTCAAATAAAGGGTTGAAAACAAAAATGATAATGATTATCATTTGAATCCTGTTGTGAAGGAACGGCTACAGACAATAAATTTGGTACTCTGTCATGGCCCCTCTCTCCTCTCTACAACCTGATGGTGCTGGGTTTATTTGCAGCTACTTTCTTCGCAACGGTTCGTGGTGCAAAATGAAACCGGGGGTTCTTCCCCCGGTTTTTTGCTTTTCGGAATAGTGGTTGGCCCCCGCTGACCCTCTCCCTATAATGGGTCGCTTCTTATTCGGAGCGTGCACACCCGGAATGTTTCACTCTCGTCCTTATCTTCTGGTACTCATTCTTACTCTGGCATTGCTACTCAGCTTGATGGTGTCGTTAAGCGTGGGTGCCGTTTCTGTACCCATGGCGGAGTGGGGTGCAGTAATCCGGAACCATATTATATCGGCCAATGCAGCAGACACGACCGCCGATCTGGTGATCTGGCAAATCCGCTTGCCGCGGGTGCTTTTAGCGGCGTTGGTGGGTGCCTGTCTGGCATTGTCAGGGGCAATGGTGCAGGGTCTGTTCCGTAATCCGTTGGCCGATCCCAGTCTGATCGGGGTTTCCGGCGGGGCTGCGGTGGGTGCCGCTTGTGCGATTGTGTTAGGGGCCAATGTTACCTGGTTGCCCCCTGCGCTGATGCTCCCTTTGTTAGCTTTTATCGGCGGTAGCCTGGTGACCGCATTGGTGTACCGACTTGGGGTCGGTCCGCTCGGCACTTCCGTGGCGACCATGTTGCTGGCGGGGGTGGCGGTGAATGCGATGACCAGCGCCAGCATCAGTTATCTGGCAACAGTGGCGGAAGACGCGCGCCTGCGCAATCTGGTGTACTGGTTGATGGGCAGTTTTAATGTGGCGTCCTGGCAGAAAGTGTTGTGGGTTGGTCCGCTTCTGTTGATCGCCCTGTTGACGATTCCCTGGGTGTGGAAGGGGTTGAATGCGTTGTTGTTGGGAGAATCCGAAGCCCGTCACTTGGGTGTGTCGGTTGATCGCCTGCGCTGGCTGGTTATCGTGACGGCTGCGCTTACCGTAGGCGTGTCGGTTGCGGCGGTTGGCATGATTGGGTTTGTCGGTTTGGTCGTGCCGCATATTATTCGCTTGATGGTCGGGCCGGATCACCGTTGGCTATTGCCGGCAGCGGCCTTAATGGGCGCGGTTCTGCTCACGCTGGCGGATTTGGCCGCGCGAACATTGCTTCAGCCTCAAGAGTTGCCGGTAGGGGTGCTGACCGCCGCGCTCGGGGCACCGTTCTTTTTGTTTTTAGTGGTAAAGCGACGGCAAGGGTTGGTTTATGGAAACGGATAGTGCTCTGTTGTCGATGCACCAATTGAGTTATCGCGCTGGCGACCGTTGGTTGGTGGATGGGGTCGAGCTGACTGCGTCGGTCGGGGAATGTATCGCCATTGTCGGCCCCAACGGAGCGGGTAAAAGTACCTTATTCAAGATGCTTTCAGGCGAGTGGTTGCCATCCAGCGGCCAGATTAATTTTAATCAAAAGCGGTTGGCTGAATGGCCGGCTGAGCAATTGGCCACACTGCGCGCGGTACTGCCGCAATCCTCGGGTTTGCAATTCCCCTTTAAAGTTCAGGAAGTGGTGTTGATGGGGCGTATGCCACACGCCACCGGGTCGGAGGTCGACCGACAAATAGCCTGTGAAGTCATGTCGTTGTGCGATGTGTTATCGCTGCAACATCGAGCCTATACAGAACTTTCTGGTGGCGAAAAGCAACGGGTGCAATTGGCCCGGGTCTTAGCTCAGGTCTGGCAGCCGGTGCAAGCGGGCAAGCGCCTTTTGCTGTTGGATGAACCAACTTCGTCGTTAGACCTGTCCCACCAACTCACTCTAATGCATGCGGTTCAGCAGATTTGCCAATCGCAGGTTACCAGTTTGGTGATTGTGCACGACCTGAATTTGGCTGCGCGATTTGCAGATCGTATCTTAATGTTACACAACGGCAAACCGGTGGCGTTAGGTCGCCCCCAGCAAGTATTAACCGCGGATTTGCTGGAGTGTGTATTCAATGTGAAAACGCAGGTTATAGAGCACCCGGTTTACGGTTGCCCGTTGGTTGTTAGCTGACGTCTTGGAATCTATTTCCGCTTGGTCAATAACTTACGCCACAGGCCTACGTCGCTATCGCCGGCCCGCATCACTCTCAGCTTTTCCAATTCCCGCTCCAGGCTTTGCATCACTTGATAACGCAGTTGCCAGAGCCGTTCTTTATTGTTCTCCTGCCCCGCATAAGGGCGAGTGTCAATGGGCTCGCCAAAAGAGAAATAGAATTTTTCGGGTCGGGGAATCAAGGTCGGACCGATGCCTTTTGCTAATGGCATAAGCAAATCACCGTTAGCGGTTTGGTTGCTAATGAGTTTGCTCTTCAGAATGCGGCGTGCGACCGGTGTACGCATAAAATCATAGGCATCGAGCACCACATCGAAAGCGTCATCGGCACCCAGAGAGGCAACGGGGATGATGGGATATTGATGTTTGATTGCCATATAGCAAAAGCCGGTGCGGGTTTTCCATGTGAGTTTGTATTTTTCACCTTTTCGTTTAGCGACTTCCCTTCCGCCTCCGGGGTATACCAGTATATGTTCACCGGCTTCCATTAGGCGCGCGCAGTTTTCTCGCGTGCCGGGAACCGCTCCGCTTTGTTTTAAAACATCGCGCCACAACGGGACTTTGAAATGCATATGATCGCCCAGAGAGCGCAACACAATGCCTTTGGATTCGTAAAGTTTTTCGAATAACAGCGGCCCATCCAACATGCCATAGATGGTGTGGTTGCCAACCAGCAAAGCGGGATTGATCGGGTTGACGTTTTCCAGACCGGTGAACTGGGGTTTGAAATAACCCCGCGCCAATGCATTTGCTGCTTTCACGGTGTGCAAAGGGGGAGGGGTAAAGCGCGCTACCGGCACTAAACACTGAACTTCCGCATTCATTCTGCAATTACCTTAATTTAAAAATAGAAACTGGATTGGTCTATGATGCCTGGCTGTGCACGGCAGTAATTTGCTCGTTCAGGGACACAATTTGTCGCGCCATATTTTCCATCAAGCTGATACAAATCCGTGGATGTGTTTTTATCATCATTTCGAACTGGCTGCGAGGTACGACCATGACCAAACACCGTTGGTCTGCAATAACTGAAGCAGTACGGGGGCTATTGGTCAATAGTGACATAGCACCAAAAATTTCATCTTCCAGTACTTCGCCCACTTTAATATTTTGTACAAACACGTTGGCGTGGCCTTCAACAATAGAGAAAACGGTGTCGGAGGCGGTGCCTTCTTCGATGATGGTTTCACCCGGGGAGTAAGTTTGAAAACCCAATGAGGTTTTGTCGACGGGCGTATCAAGGGAAGCAATGACACTGGAATGGCGGGCGCATTCTGCAAGCAGATAGTCCCCCCATTGCCGCGCTTTTTTGGCGTCACTCATGGCTTTTTGCCACAGTGCTTCACGATTATAGGGAACCAAAGTAACCGGGGATTCGGTGTAGTATTTTGCGATGGGCATGCCGCCCCATTGCGACATACCGATAAGATCACCGGCATCATAGTGAAAAAGTGTCTTGTTTTCCTGCTGATGAGCGACGGTGCCTTCTTCCAGAAGAAACACCAGGCCCTGATTTTCTTCAGCTTCGTACAGGTCTTCAAATGACGCGTACGAGACCGCTTTGCTGCTCGGTGGGATGTCCACTAATGCTTTGGATAACAAGTCCTTACAGTAATTGTCCGTCTTCTCAAACTGCTCAGTGAAATTGGACTCTAAGAACATGGGTCAGCCTGCCTGCTTGCGATAGATTCATTCGAGGGGTAATTCCTGTATTAATTGTAGCCCAAGAAATCGCAGGGGAAGGCCCGATCAAGTGTGCAAATTACTCATTTTTGATCGGGCCGGAAGGCGCGTTAAAAACTATTAATTTAACAATGACTTATATTGGTCAATTTTGAGACGGGGGCCGAATTGGGTAACCAGAAGGCCAGCTGCACGAGAGGCTAATTCTGCTGACTTAACGTAGTCATAACCATGGGTCAAGCCATACAGGAATGCACCGGCAAACAAGTCACCGGCGCCGTTGCTGTCTACTGCCTGCACCGGAGTCGCAGCAATCCGGTGTTGCGTCGAGCCGTCGAATACCAGGGAGCCGTGCTCACCCAAAGTGATCGCATAGCTACTGCAGATCTGTTTCAGTTCCTCTGCTGCGGCTTCGATATCATCAGCACCGGTCCAGGTGAGCGCTTCTTCTTCATTACAGAACAGAAGGTCTACTTTATCCCCCAGCATTTCCTGCAATCCGTCTTTGAAAAACTTCACCATGTTGGGATCCGAGAAGGTCAATGCGGTTTTCACTCCCGCCTTTTCGGCAATTTTTCGTGCCTTGATGGCAGCGGCGCGGCCGCTGTCTGACGTCACCAGGTAGCCTTCAAGGTAACAGTAATCGGAATGGGTAATAGCCTGTTCTTGTAATTCCGCTTCCGAAACTGTTTCGGAAATGCCCAGATACGTCTGCATGGTGCGCTCTGCATCTGGCGTGATTAAGACAATGCACTTGCCGCTGACGCCGTCTTCCCGCTGCCTGTGCAAATTGGTGTCGACGCCGGCCGCTACCAAATCCTGAACATAGAAATCACCCGCCGGATCGTTTGCGACTTTGCAGGAGTAGAAGGCATTCCCGCCAAAGTGACTGACTCCGATGATGGTGTTTGCCGCCGAACCACCACTGGCCATTTTGCCGCTGTGGCCGGCTAAAGCGTCATACAGTGATTGTTGCTGGTTTTTGTCCACCAGGGTCATTACCCCTTTATCAATACCTTGCTTGGTTAAAAAATCATCATCTATTGCGAATTCCATATCCACCAATGCGTTACCAATGGCATAGACGTTATATTTCTTCATGGGGTTGGGTACCTGTTAATTGGGGGATTCACGACTAAACGAGTATACTACCCGCCTTTTCACCAAAACCCAAAAACGCAAGCCGATTCAGGTGCTTGCCGATCTCAGGCGTTATACTATTCAGCTGTATTCCGTTCAGGCCAGTAACAGGAGTCCGTCGTCGGTGCCCTCGAAACGTAAAACCCCCCGCACAGAAAAGAAACCAGCGCAGAAGCCGAAAAGCAGCGCTGCCCGAAAGTCGTCAGCCAACAAAAAGGCGCAGGCTTCGAAGAGCACGCCCAATAAAACCGTTGCCGCAAAAAAATCCGCACCAAGGAAAAAAAGCGGCGCGCCGAAGCAGCCTGTCAAAAATAAAAAGTCCACCGGTTCCGGTGGCGGGTTCCGGCGTTTTATTCCGCTGCTGATCAAGGTCGGTGCGGTGTTGGTGATTTTGGCTGCGATTGGTGTGATTTATCTGGATGCGGTGATCACCAACCATTTCGAAGGCAAGCGCTGGTCGATTCCGGCCAAGGTCTACGCCCGCCCTCTGGAGTTGTACGACGGTATGCCGATCACGGAGGAGCAGTTAGCGTTCGAACTGAGCCAGTTGAATTATCGGCATGTGTTTGATCGTGAGCCCACCTCCGGAAGTTTTACTACTCAAGGCAGTCATTATCAATTGGCGACGCGCGGTTTCGATTTTTGGGAAGGTGCGGAGGCTGCGAAAAAAGTGTCCTTTGATATTCATCGCGGGCGGGTGCAGGGCTTGCAGTCGGAACAGGGCAGTGACGGTATTGTGCGAATGGAGCCGGCATTAATCGGCGGTATTTACCCCGCTCACAATGAAGACCGGGTGTTGGTCAAGCTGGATCAGGTGCCACCCTTATTGGTGCAAGCTTTGTTGGCAGTGGAAGATCGGGACTTTTTCGAGCATTTCGGAATTTCCCCGAAAGGTATCGCTCGGGCGCTGGTCGCCAATGTGACGTCTGGCGAAGTCAGGCAGGGGGGCAGCACGCTGACTCAGCAACTGGTGAAAAACTTTTATTTAACCAGCGAACGTTCGCTGACCCGCAAAGCCACTGAAGCGGTGATGGCTGTGTTGCTGGATTTTCATTATGAAAAAAACGACATTCTGGAAGCCTACCTGAACGAAGTCTATTTGGGGCAGGCGGGTAAACGCGGAATTCATGGCGTTGGTCTGGCCAGCTTGTATTATTTCGGGCAACCGTTGCGTGAGTTGGAAGCCCATCAGATTGCGCTGTTGGTGGGGATCATAAAGGGGCCGAGTTGGTATGATCCGCGACGTAACCCGGAGCGATCGGTAGAGCGGCGGGATCAGGTTTTGCAGCTTATGCTGCAACAGAATGTACTGGATCAGCGCAGCTATGATGTGGAAGTGAAAAAGCCACTCGATGTTATTCGTAAGCCACTATATGAGGACGCTCGTTATCCCGCGTTTTTGGACTTAATGAAGCGCCAGTTACGTCGCGATTACAAGGACGAAGATTTACGCTCGGAAGGGCTGCGTATTTTTACCACCCTGGACCCCTGGGTACAAAATAGTTTTGAAAATGCGGCTTTAAACCAGGTGAAATCGCTACAGAAGCAATATGGCAAAAAATTGTCCGGCCTGGAAGTGGCGGGGGTATTTACTTCCAGTAATACCGGCGAAGTGGCCGCGATTGTGGGAGGGCACTCGTTGCGTTACGAGGGCTTCAATCGTGCGCTTGATGCCTTCCGCCCGATCGGTTCCCTGGCCAAGCCGGCGGTGTATTTGGCGGCGTTAGAGCGCGGCTTTACCCTGGCAAGTATATTAAAAGATGAAGCCGTCACACATACGCTCGCAAACGGCACGACCTGGACACCAGAGAACTTCGAGAAGGAAAGTCACGGCGAAGTGCCGATGATGGTGGCGTTGGCCAACTCCTATAATCAGGCAACCGTGAACCTGGCAATGGATGTGGGTATTCCGGCGGTGGTGGATGCGATGACCCGATTGGGTGTCGAGAAGACGTTACCGGCGGTGCCTGCGCTGTCACTGGGAGCAGTCAGCCTTTCTCCCTTTGAAGTGGCGCAGATGTATCAGACCATCGCCACCGAGGGGTTTGCGACACCGTTACGAACCATTCGTTCGGTACTCACCGCCGATGGCCAGCCGCTGCAACGCTATGAATTGGAAGTGGAGCAGCGCTTCCAAGCAGCGGATATTTACGCACTGACTTATGGGATGCAGGAAACAGTGCGGTCCGGTACCGCTAAAACCGCCTCCCTGTGGTTGTCTCCGGATTTGAATCTGGCAGGTAAAACAGGCACCAGCGACGACCAGCGTGACAGTTGGTTTGCGGGCTTTAGCGGTAACTATCTGGGTGTCGTGTGGATGGGAATTGACGATAATAAACCGACCCCGTTGACCGGAGCGCTGGGTGCATTGCCGGTCTGGGCGAACACCCTGTCGAGGCAGAACTTGTTACCGCTGCAATTAGCAGAGCCGGATAATATTGAGTGGGTTTGGGTTGATCCACTAAAGCAAGCCCGCACCAAAGCCCATTGCGAAAACAGCCTGCACCTGCCTATCCGCAAAGACAGTGTGCCGGAAAAAGAAATATCCTGCGGCGGCGGGGGCCGGGCATTGAATTGGTTTAAAGGGTTATTTAAGTAATGTCATTATCTTCGGAAGGAATAGAAAAATTGAACTGTTATCCAACACACACACGAATGTTTTTATTAATGCTGATGGCTTTAGTGCTCGGTGCTTGTGTCAGCAAACCGGTTTCCATCGTCAGCGAAGAGGAGGTGCTGGACAGTGAAACCATCTCCGCCACCGGCGTTGCCGCTGCCGATAAATTATTAAGCCAGGGCGAAAGCCTGAGATTGAGTGGCGATTACGCCGGGGCAGCTAATCAGTTCGAACGTGGTATTCGCATGGCTCCCCGTTCTGCGTCACTATATCTGGCGTTGGCTAAAACCCGTTTAGCGATGCAGGATTATCGTAACGCTCAGCAAATGGCTCAGCGGGCGGTTTCATTGCTGCCGTCGAAGCCAAAAGGCGCAGAGCAAACCACCAAAGCCGAAGCGTGGTTAGTGGTGGCGCAGGCCAAAGAAAAGTCCGGGGATAAAGAAGGGGCAAACCGCGCACGCGAGAACGCGCAGGCGGTTTGGTAATTACGATTTAGCTAGAGGATTTGCCGCGCCCGCCACCGGAAGATTTGCCGGGTTTGCGTGCTGGCTTGGATGCGCGTGGTCCGCCCGCTGGCTTTTTGGAGCGGGGTTTGCCACCCGCTTTGCCACCGCCGGGTTTGCGATCTTTTTTCGACGAGCGTGGCGCCGCGGAACCGCCGCTGGTATCCGGCTCTTCTTTTCCGAAACGGGTAATGCGCAGAGGCTGATTACGGGCACGGATCGATTTGATCTGATTAAATAATTCTTTCGGCATGCCCTCGGGCAAATCAACAGTAGAGAATTCTCCCCGCATATTTATTTCGCCGATGTACTCACTATCGATCCCCACTTCGTTGGCAATGGCACCCACGATATCTCCGGGTTTTACGCCATGAGCTTTACCCACTTCAATACGGAAACGTTCCATTTCCACATCCGGGTAATCCCGCAGGCGTCGGGGTGCTTCGTCGATGGGTGATTCGTCAATCTGTAAGCGACCTTTATCACGTCCACGTCCCCCGCTTTCATTGTCCCGGTCGCGGCGACGTGCGCTGCTTTCACTGCCACGACCCGCCGGAGCCGTCAGTTCTTGCTTGGGTTCCAGCGGTTGATCTTCGTGTAGCATATTCAACAGCACGGCTGCCAAATTTTCCGGCTCGATTTCCATGTCGTGGCAGCATTGTTCAATAATACCCTGAACCACCGCGGAGGGTGTGTTGGTGGCGGCTTTGGCGATGCGCTCTTTTAAACGCTCAATGCGTTGCTGCATTACCAGGTCGTTGCTTGGAATTTTCGCCCGCACAATTTTCTGGCGGGTATGGCGTTCAATGGTTTGCAGCAATCGGTTCTCACGATGAGTGACGAACAAGACGGCTTCGCCGCTGCGTCCGGCGCGGCCAGTACGTCCGATACGGTGCACATAGGATTCGCTATCATAGGGAATGTCGTAGTTAACAACATGGCTGAATCGATCCACATCCAGACCACGGGCCGCAACATCCGTAGCGACCAGAATATCAAAACGGTTTTTCTTCAGTCCGATGATGGTTTTCTCGCGCTGGTTTTGCCCGATCGCACCGTGAATGGCCTCTGCACGATAGCCCCAGGCGTTGACTTTCTCGGCCACTTCGCTGGCGCTATCACGGGTGCGCACAAATACAATCACTGCATCGAAGCTTCGGGTTTCCAGGTAACGGCGCAGTGCTTCTTGTTTCTGACGTCCGTCCACCAGCCAGTAGCTTTGCTCGATGCGTTCCACGGTGGCGGTTTTTGCCACGATGTTCACATGCTTGGGGTTTTTCAGGTATTTATCAGCGATGCGCTTAATCGGTGCTGGCATGGTCGCCGAGAACAAGGCGGTTTGCTGCTCTCCTGAACAATGGCTCAGTATGTCTTCGACATCATCAATAAAGCCCATCCGCAGCATTTCGTCGGCTTCGTCCAATACCAGGGTTTTGACTTCGCTGATGTCCAGAGTGCCCCGGCGCAAATGATCGAGCAGCCGTCCGGGCGTGCCCACGACGACTTGTGCGCCCTGACGCAAAAGATTTAGCTGCGGTCTGAAATCCTGTCCGCCGTAGATAGGCGCAATGCGGAATCCCTTGCGGTAGCGCGCATAACGCTGAATGGCTTCGGCCACCTGAATGGCCAGCTCACGGGTGGGCGTCAACACCAAAACCTGAGGCTTTTTGCATTTGTCATCCAGCTTTGCTAACAGCGGCAATGCGAATGCGGCGGTTTTGCCTGTGCCGGTCTGCGCCTGACCAATCAGGTCCTGTCCGCTCATGAATACCGGAATACTGGCAGCTTGAATGGGGGAGGGGGATTCATAACCCAATTCGCTGAGGGTTTTCAGCACGAAATCGGGCATTCCCAGCTCTTCAAAGCTGGAACTGTTTTCAGTGTCGGACATTCAGTGTGGCCTGTATGTGAGCTACCAATACAAAAGAGGGGACGTACGTAGCGGAAATTATAGAGGGCGTAATTATACGCAGTTTCCCCAGGAAACTGAAACGATATTGTGATTCCGTTCGGCAGGGTGATGGTGGTCTCACCGGTGTAGCGCATTTTAATGACCAATCTCAGATACTTACGGGGCAGATTCAGGCGCGCCTGGCGTGACGTTACGCGTTATTTACAGTGGTACCCATCGAGCGGGCTCCGAATCTCAATATAGAATGAGAATTATTGTTATCATCGTGGGGCTTTCCCCTACCAATTGATGGCGGGGAATCCGTGCGTCTGGAGAAGTCTGCTACGAATGTCAGGGCGGAATTACAGAATGTGTTGGATGAGGATAATAGGCGGGGGCTTCCACCCGGGGCACCTTGATTGTGGGTGCCCCTCGAACGTTCTTACTGCCCGCTACCTTCGATTTGTAATACCTATTTACGAGTCGATGGCCTCAACCGCGGACTGGTTCAGACGGACACCGGTGTGCTACAAACGCTTCATCACCGTACGCACAGCAGAAATAGTTTGATCCAGTTCCTGGTCGCCGTGAGCCGAAGAAACAAATCCGGCTTCATAGGCACTAGGTGCCAGGTATACCCCTTGCTCCAGCATCAAATGGTAAAATTTCTGAAAACGTTCCAGATCACAGCGGGTTACTTGTTCAAAGCGAGAAATGTTGTTTTCGTCGCTGAAGAAAAAGCCGAACATGCCGCCCACCTGATTGGTGGTGAAAGGAATGCCTGCGTCGTCGGCTGCACTTTGAAAACCGGCCATTAAGGCATTGGCTTTCTTGCTAAGGGCCTCATAAAAACCCGCTGCTGAAACCCCTTCCAACATTGCCAGTCCAGCGGCCATGGCCACCGGATTGCCGGACAGCGTACCGGCCTGATAGACCGGGCCGACGGGGGCAATGTGATCCATGATGTCTTTTTTCCCGCCGAACGCACCCACCGGCATTCCGCCGCCAATCACTTTACCTAACGTGGTCAGATCCGGAATGATACCGTAAAGCCCTTGTGCCCCCTGCAAACCCACACGGAATCCGGTCATCACTTCATCCAGAATCAACAACGCACCACTGCCGTCACACACATCCCTGAGCCCCTCCAGGAAGCCTTTCTCAGGCGGAATGCAATTCATATTGCCCGCGACGGGTTCCACGATAATACAGGCGATCTGTTCACCCATTTGAGAAAATAGTTCGCGTACCTGGTCAATATTATTGTATTCGAGTGTGAGTGTGTGTTGCGCCAGGCTTTCGGGAACGCCGGGGGAATTGGGCACGCCTAATGTCAACGCGCCGGAGCCGGCTTTTACTAACAGTGAGTCTGCATGCCCGTGATAGCAACCTTCGAATTTCACAATCTTGTCGCGGCCGGTGTAACCTCTGGCCAGGCGGATTGCCGTCATGGTGGCTTCGGTGCCGGAGTTCACCATGCGCACCAGGTCCATCCCTTCGAAGTTTTCACAGACCTTGTACGCCATTTCTACTTCGATGGCTGTCGGAGCGCCGAAGCTTAAGCCTTGTTCCGCGGCCTGCTGCACCGCACGCACAATAGCCGGATGGCTGTGGCCCAGAATCATCGGCCCCCAGGAGCCCACATAATCGATATACCGGCGGTCGTCTTCGTCAGTTAAATAAGCACCCTTTGCGGATTTGAAAAAAACCGGATCTCCGCCAACGCCTTTGAAGGCGCGGACCGGGCTGTTGACGCCACCGGGAATATGAGATTGGGCGGCGGCAAATAACGTAGCTGAACGACTCATTGGGGGTTCCTGAAGGTTAGTAAACGGGTTTAGGGATGAGTATGAAACAGAGCCTGGTATTGACGACATTGTTCTTCTGTATCGTCGCGGCCGAAAATATCCTGTATGACTGCCAGCATTGAAAAGCCTGCAGTGATTAACGGAGCAGCATTATTCAGGGTAATGCCCCCGATGGCAACGGTAGGCAGCGGGCAGTTATAAACAAAGTCCTGTACGGAGGAAAGCTGTGCAGGCACGGCATCGGGTTTGGTTTGTGACGGAAAAAAGCGGCCGAAAGCCAGATAATTTGCGCCTTTGTCCATCGCGCTGTGTGCCAGGTCTACCGACCCGTGGCAGGTGGCACCGATGATTCTGCTGCGTCCCAATTGCTGGCGGGCAACCTCCACCGGGGTGTCCTCCTGCCCCAGGTGGACGCCGTCTGCATTGCTCTGAAGACATAACTCCAGGTCGTCGTTGATGATCAAAAGGCAATTGTATTCCCGTGTTAATGCGCGCAGTTGTAGCGCTATTTGCAAACGCAAACCGTCAGGGCTGGATTTATCCCGGAATTGAATAATTCGTGCGCCCCCCTTAATCGCTTGATGTACCTGATGCAGCACGCTGTGGTCGGGCGTGAGTTCGGGGTCGGTGATTGCATATAATCCACGCAAATTCATAATAATGAGATTACCTTGCCTTTGACGACCACGCCAGGCGGTCCGGGATCAGTTGTCCCATGCCCAGGCGACGGCTATTGTGAATGGCCTTCGCGGTGTAGGCCTGAGCCTCGCGTACGGCCCCGGCGACCGAAGCGCCGTGAGCAATGTAGCCAGCCAAAGCGGAGGACAGTGTGCACCCGGTGCCGTGAAAATCACCGGGCAGGCGTTTTTGTTTGTACTCTTCCAGAAACTGCCGGTGGCCCCATAGCCGATTAATGATTTCAGGGCTTTTGTCATGCCCTCCTGTGACCAGTACGTATCCCGCCCCCAGTGCCATGAGCTGCTGGGCGCAGGCATCAAGGGAGTCGGCGTCACTGCAAATGAGTTTGGCTTCAAGGCTATTGGGGGTGATTACAGTGGTGACAGGAATGAGTAGGTCGGTAAAGGCTTCGATCAGGTTTTCTTTACTCAGGGCACCACCGCCTCCCGCCGCCATTACCGGATCGAAAACCACCGGGATACCCGCATAGTCCTGCAATAATGTATGAATCGCTTCAATAATTTCTACACTGGCGGTCATTCCGATCTTGAAGGCATCCACCCGTACATCTTCCAGCACCGCCCGCGCCTGTTCCACCATGAACGTAACGGACACCGGTTGAAAGTCTCTTACGCAATGGGTGTCCTGGGCGGTCAGGGCGGTAATGACGGTGCAGGGGTGGCAGCCAAGGCTGGTCAGGGTTTCGATGTCGGCTTGAATACCAGCGCCGCCGCAGGGATCATGACCAGCAAAAACCATCACGACCGGTGGACGCATTTCATTCATAGCCTATACCCCTTTGGTTATCCGTTAGAGCTCAACAATATATCGCTTATTGAGCCCCAGAGCACCCCTGGTAAAACGGATTATTCGAAGCGAAGAATCTGGGTCTTTATGAGCGCGGGGACTGCCAAAAAGTATTTCAGCTTCAACAAGTTATAACCAAAGTGCAGGCAGGTAGGGACACACGGCAGTGGTTGCGTGTATAATTAGTTCCCTTCTAATAGATTAAAAATAATACATGAAGTGCTGTCCATCGGGTTGTAGTGGGGCGCTTGTCCTATAGAGAATGCCTTAATGTCCGAAACAGATGTGCTTTTTTCACTCACCATCAAACCCCGCTTTTGTGACACCGATGCCATGGGTCACATCAATAACACCGTATTGCCCGTGTGGTTCCTGGAAGGCAGGGAATCCATTTTACGGATATTCAACCCGAGCCTGTCCACCGAAGAAGTATCGCTGGTATTGGCAAAAATAGAAATTGAATACCTGGAAGAAACCTTTTTCGGGAAGGAAGTGGAGATCCGGACTTATGTCCTGCGAATCGGCACGTCTTCTGTGCTGGTGGGACAGGAAGCCTGGCAAGAAGGCACGTTGCGAGCTACCGGCACGGCGACCATGGTTAATTTCGATAAGCACTTGCGCAAATCAGTACCGATTCCCGCGGACGTGAAAAAGCGTTTGTCTGAGCATGTTATGGAGGCGAATCATTAACACTTCGGATGGGTTTACAGTAGAGCATCAGCCAGAGCTCGCCCGCTTTGTGGTTAATCTGGGTTCCGAGCAGGCCGTTATGACCTACCAGCTGCTGGATGAGGGCAAGATTGACTTCAATCACACCTATGTCCCTAAATCGGCCAGAGGCACAGGTTTAGCGGACATTTTGGTGAATGAGGGACTTGTCTGGGCCAGTACAAAAGGGTTCGATATTCAGGCATCTTGTTGGTTTGTAAGGGGAAAATTGAATTAACGTTCACTGATAAAGCATAAGTATATCAATCGTTTACTAGTTCCGGCTTCCCCCAACCAATTCTTGCAGAACCCGTTTTATTGACCGGAAGGGAACAAGCCCCTTACTTTTGTATAGGTTTACAAATGCAATCAAATCTTGCATAAAACCACCATAATGAGTTCGTGAACCTGCAGAAGATAGGTAATAATCAAGGAAGAAGGAAAAATGTAAGACTGTTTTACTGTCCGGAATTGGACAGATATTTTGTAGTAGTAGGGGAAGGAAAATTTATGAAGCGAGCGTTAAAGGCCTGTCTTGAGGCTATGAATACGGCGGACGATTATCAAGCGTGGGCGGATGCCGCACGTGAATACGATCGTTTATCCGGCAACGAAGAATGGCGCGAAGAAGACGCTTCACCCCATTACGATTACAAGATGATCCGGCTGCGATTCAATGAGCTGCGCACTGCCCGACAACGGGGTGATGTGGATCAACTGGTGTTTTACATTAACGAAGGTCTGCACGGGAATCTAGGGCGAATCGCTAATCCAATGCTTTATCAGCATTGTTATTTTGGCACCAAAGCCCTGATCGGCGAATACCTTGATGAAGTTTGCGCCTGCCTGCAATGGATCTGCGATACGGACTTCCCGAATTTTTCCCTGGTTCAGAAGCTCGAATTTTTTGAGCGCACGCATCAATCATTTGGCGAATCCGGCTTGATGCTAAGTGGTGGCGCAGCCTTGGGTATGTTTCATTTGGGTGTACTCAAGGCGATGTGGGAAAACTCACTTCTGCCCAGCATTATATCCGGCTCCAGTGCCGGTTCCATTATGGCGTCGGTCGCGGCTACCCACACCGACGACGAGCTGGAGGCGATGCTCGACCCTGAATATATTTATGCAGAAGCGTTCCGCATGGTGGGGTGGCGCGGTACCTTACGCGGCAAAGGGATACTGGACCCCGCGCAACTGGAGCTGTGTTTGGAGCGTAATGTACAGGACATGACATTTGAAGAAGCCTTTCATCGCACTGGACGGCGGGTGAATATCACGGTTTCACCGGCAGACCCACATCAGGAATCCCGTTTGCTGAATGCGGTGACATCGCCCCATGTGCTGATTCGAAAAGCCTCACTGGCATCCTGTGCAATTCCTTATGTGTACCCCCCCGTGATGCTGTGGGCGAAAAATATTAACGGTGAAAAAGTACCGTATATTCCTTCCCGCCAGTGGGTGGATGGGTCGATTAAAAATGATTTGCCGATTCAGCGTTTAGCCCGGTTGTATGGCGTGAACCACACGATTGTGAGCCAGACTAATCCGCATGTGATTCCGTTCTTGTCGCGCAACAAGTCATCGGACAAAACCATCGGCAGTTATGTCAAGGAAATGGTAGTAAGCAACACGCGTTCCAATGTGAACATGCTGCTGGATTACACCAAAAATAAATTATCAAATCGGGGTTTGGCGTTATTGGTTGATAAAGCGCATTCCATTGTGTCGCAAAGCTATCAAGGCGATATCAATATCGTGCCGGCCCGAGAACCCATGAATGCGTTTCGTGTTTTATCCAATGCGTCTCCGGATGATGTCGCCAGATATATCCGCGCAGGTGAAACCAGCACCTGGCCACAGTTGGAAATGATAAGAAACTCAACCAGTATAAGCCGCACCATTAACACCTGTTTGGTGGCACTAAAAGCCGAAGAGGAAAGAGAATTGGAAGAATATTCTCAGTCTCATGCCAGGGCATAAGATCAAGTTAACCGTGCTTTAAATTAAGTAACCAGCTGATGAAAAACGGTAGCTCGTTGATCTGTTGGATATATAACAATATTTTCAGGGAGCAACATGGATGTTGGCCTGAAGCATTCACGAGGTAGCCGTGTCCAAGCGCAAAACCCCTTTAGCCATTGCACTGGCCGATAATAAGCCCAGCACAAGAGCAACGCCAATGGATGCCTTTGCTCTGGCACGACAATATTGGCTTGATTGCCAAAAGCTGAATTTAGGCGCCATCGCAGAAGAGCTTGGAGTGAGCCGGGCCACGCTGTTTCGCTGGATCGGCAATAAGGATTTGCTGATGGGGGAAATCATCTGGTCTGCCTATAAACCCACTGTGTTAACGGCTCGCCAGAATTGTCCGGGCGAAGGCGTGGATTATGTGGTCAATGTGTTTCGCGCAGTGAACCATGCGGTTTTCGGTTCGGCGCCTTTGCGGCACTTCTTACAGGCTGACGGACAGTACGCGCTCAGTATCCTCTCTTCCAGAAGCAGCACTTTTCATGCCCGTATGGTGGAAATCAATACGGATTTGTTAATGCAGGAAGTCGACAAAGGCATGATCAACCCATCGATGAAAGTCGAAAGTCTTTCTTACTTTATGGTTCGTATCGGTGAATCCTGTACTTTCAGTGAAATGATAATGGGGCAAAAGCCGGATCTTAGCCAGCTCGAAGATGCCTGCACCGCGGTGCGGATATTGCTGGGCGGAAGCAGCAGCTAGTGGCACAGGCTTATCCACGGCAGTCGAATTTTTAATAGGGCCAGACACCTTCTTTTTTACGTTTGGGTTTCGGGTCCTCCGGGTTGTCTGTGGCGACGTCTTCCTGACGCCCCGACATCGCCCCCCAGAAAGGCAGTCGTTTGGTAAAACCGCGCACGGATTCTACGCTCTCGGAAATACCGGAAAATCGTTCTGTAATTATCCGGATTTCATCCATGTTCTCAGAAATACGGAACACAACCACGTAAAACTCCATCAGTGCGCGGGCGATGGTGGCGACCGTAATAAATCCTACTGGCCCGGCGACCAATAAATAAAATAAACCCCTCCACCAGGAAGTCAAAAAGGCTTCCACAATAAAATACCCAGCAGCAATCAGGGTGGCGGTCAGAATAATGCCGTACAAAACGGGAAACATCTGAACGGTAATAAACCGGCTAAACGAAAAATCAAACAGTGCAGTAAAAAACTTGTGGGCGGTTGCACCTGCACGTGAGAAGGGCGTGTTTTTGCGATTCGTGGTCGGCATCCTGCTTATCCTGCGAAAGGGGGGAATCATCGCTATTGTCTCATATTCATTTATGAAAAAAACGCGATCCGGGTCAGGTTATTTTACCGCATGATTATTTAGATAATTGATTAGGTGATTGCGCGAGCATTTCATGATTAACGGATAGTTGGGGTAACCGGTAAATCAACCATAACACGGCACTGACGCCGGCAATCACATTCGCGACCGCAACGCCACCATACAAACCCGCTGCCTGAAACCAGTGGCTGCCAAGCCAGGCCAGGGGAATGGTTAAAACGAACAGACGAAACACGCTTATCAGAGTGCCGTACAGCGGGCGGTGCATCGCGTTTAGCGTTGAGCAGCTGAGCATCACCAATCCCTGGCAGCCATAACTGAGCGGCACCAGCAGCAAATACCAGCGTATCGCTTCTTTGGTTTGTTCCTGTTCAGTAAATAGGTCGGCGACGAAGTCGCCGTTAAGATACAAAACGGCTGCAATCAATAATTCGCACCCCAGAGCGAAAGATAGGGTATAGCGTAAACTTTCCCGTATCCGCATGCTGTTGCCTGCCCCGTAATTCTGACCGACAAAAGGAGCAAGGGCAGAAGAGAGAGCAATGATAATCACAAGCGAAATGGCCTCGATACGAGTGCCGACACCGAAGCCCGCGACCGCATGGTGACCGAGTGTGGCGGCCATTGCCGTTAGCACCATCGCGGTGATCGGCATCATCAGGTTGGTGGCGCTGGCAGGGATCGCCAAGTGCAGAATCGCTGCCCAGGTGGTTCTGCGCTTGCCGAATATATCCGCGATGCGCATCAGGCGGCGTTTATGGATCAGGATGACCAGAATGGCCAATGCAGACAGCGCCCAGGACATGACTGTGGCGATGGCTGCCCCGCGAATCCCCAGCTCCGGAAACGGACCAATACCAAATATAAGCAGCGGGTCCATTATCCCGTTCACCAGCCCGGCTATGGCCATCACAATACTGGGTGTATGGGTGTCGCCGGTAGCCCGCAATACACTATTACCCACCATCGGTAGCACCACCAGGAAAAACCCTCCATACCAAAGTTCCATGTATTCCCTGATTAGATCAATGGTGTCGGCTGAAGCGCCCATCAGACGGAACAGCGGGTCGATGGTGAGGATACCGACAATGCCGGTGGGTATCGCAATGGTAATGGCCAGGGTAAGGGCGTGGGCGGCGGTTTTGCCAGCCTGTTCATGGTCACCGCCACCGATACGCGAGGCTATGTGGATGGATGTGCCGATACCGATTCCCATGGAGATGTTCATCAATACAGCCGACACCGGAAAAGTAAAACTGACCGCAGCCAGTTCGTCCGGACCTATCAGGCTGATGAAGTAGGTGTCGACCAGATTGAACATTAAAATGGCAACAATCCCGAATACAGTGGGAAGGGTCATTTTGGTTAGGATGGGAATGATGGGGTCGTTCAGAAGGTCCTTTTTCCGTGCCCTGGCCATAAAAATCTACTGCTGAAAATGGGGCCCCGATTATGTCACAGGCGATGGATCAGTTCATCTGTCGTTGAGTTGATTATAAAGAGTTGTCAAATGGATCGCGGTGCTATTGATTTGTGCGCGCCTCAATCAATCAGGAAACTGGTGAACAGCACATCTTCAACTGCAGCCGGGGCACCTTCCGATTCCAGTGCGGACAGGACCTCCCGCAATGCCTCTTCGCGCAGGTGTGTTTTACCTTCAGTGGAGCTCAGCACATTTTCGTCCTGGCGGCTGAATAGCATCACCAGATTATTGCGAATGGAGGGCATATGCTCAGTGATGGCATCCATTGTTTTCTGGTCATTGACCATTAAAGTCACGTCCGCTTTCAGGTAGCCCATGCGTTGAGCCTGATAGTTGGTCACGAAAGAAGGTGATAATTCGATATAGAGCTTGGAGGCTTCAGCCGGTGTCTCGGTGTTGGCATGGGAATACGACGAAACGATTAAGATTAGGCAAGTCAGAGCCCGTAATACACTGCGCATTTACTACTACCTGTTAAGACTGAATGACTGTCGTAAGCATAGACAGGGCTGGTGAAATTTCAGCTGAATTCAACGCATTTATCTGACCAATTTATCCGTTTTGTGGTGTGGTTATTAAATTTGGGCTGGAGCATTTAGAATCAAACAGGTACAAACCGGTCCTGAATGTGTTCAGCACAAAGGAGGTGGGTTATGCAGTTTACAGAAAGCTTTGTCGGCGGCCCGATGATGTGGGGCGGCGCGCTCTTAATGGGCGCTTTGCTGTTAGTTGCGCTGTACTTTGCCCCGTGGCAGGCACTGCGGTCTGTTGTCATCCGCCAGCATGCCTTGTGGGGTTCGCTGGCGGCATTGTGCCTGGTCTGGTCCTTTCGTTTCGAGGTCATACCGGGACTCTTTTTTCACCCATTTCTAATGGTGACAATCACCTTAATGTTTGGCTGGAGCCTGGCTTTGATTCTAGGGGCTATCGTATTGGTGATCCTTGCGGTGGTGGCAGTTGATCCGTTATCGGGGCATTGGTCTACTCTGCCGTGGGATTGGTTATTTACGACACTGATACCCGCTACCATGGCCTACGGATTATTGCGATTAATGGATTTGTTTCCGACTCGGAACCTGTTCGTTTATATTTTGGGGCAGGGTTTTTTCGGTGCGATCGGGGTGACGTTGGTGAGTTGTGCCCTACTGCTTTTGTTTGTATGGGGAACACAGCCGGAGCCTGTTTTCGAAAAGCTGTGGGATAAGGCAGCGTTTGTGTTGCCGCTAATGTACGCTGAGGGTTTTCTTAATGGGATGTTGGTGACATCCATTACGGTTTTTCTGCCGGACCTGGTTAAAACGTTTGATGATGAACGTTTTCTGAAATCGGGTTAGTCGTGCTTGTTGAGCAGGGTCATTAGCGCCGGCGCCAGCAGAAAATCGGCCAGCAGAGCCAGCACGATACACAAGCTGGTATAGATTCCGAAGTGGGTAAAATTATTCAGTTCCGAAAGCGTCAACACCAGGAACCCGCTGCATAACACCACACTGGTGACCAGCATGGCTCGCCCGGCTGTGTGCAATGTGTTGTCGATGGCGTCTTTTACCGAATACCCCTTTTCCCGGTAACGACCAAAATGATGCATAAAGTGCACGGTATCGTCTACGCACAACCCGATGGCAATGGAGCCGATCAGAATTGAAAACATATCAAAGGGGACGTCATTCAGGTGCATTAGCCCAATCACCATAACGATGGGCAGGATATTCGGAAACATACTGATCAGTCCCAACTTCAGGCGACCCATCAGCAACACCATAATAAAGCTGATAACCACCAGCGCAATTACATACGCTTCGGCAGCCGAATGAATCACTGAGTTAAGTGTACTCCCGAGCAAAGGAATCAGCCCGGTAATGGTAACCTGATAGGATGCACCCAGGCTGTCGTGGAAGCGCTGCTCCAGATTATCCATTAACGGTGCGTAGAGCAGGGCATCAATCCAGGGTAGGGTGAGGGTAATTCGGGCTTTTCTGTAGTCTCTGTCGACCAGGCGGAATAAATCATCGGCGCCACTTAATTCCAGCAGAAACAATTCTTGCGCTACCAATTCTCGGGTCTCCGGGATGGTGTAGAAACGTTGATCGTTGTTGTGCAATGCGCGGTTGCTTTCCTTGATCAGATCGGTGATCGAAAGTACTTTGTTGACGCTGAATTGCGGAGTTGAAAATGCACCGAGCTGCTGGCAAAGGGCATCCAGGTTACGCAGAAATTCCGGTTCGTGGATACCGCCTTGTTCACCGGTATCCACCAGCACCTCTAACGAAACGCTGCCACCCAACTGTTGGTCTATGGTGACGATGCTTTGCTTGGCGGGCAGGGTGTCCGGTAACCACTTCAATGGATTGTGGCTAAAGTTCATTTGCAATACCGCCACCATGGCAGCAATCAGTGTAATGAAACTGACAAAAATCACTTTTTTGGGGTGGTAATAACTGACATGAGCTGCCTTGCCGATCAGTGTGTTCAGCAAAACAGACGTGTGTGGCGCTTTGTCGTTGCTGCCAGGCTTTAACGGTAGCAAACTGATGCAGGCAGGCAGTACGATAATGGTCATTACGAAGGCGGACATCACCCCGACTGCGGTGAACACGCCCAGATTGGAAATGGGCAGTAAGTCCGCGTTTGCAAACGATGCCATTCCCGCTGCCGTGGTAAGGCTGGTCAGGAACATGGCCAGACCGCTGTGTTCCAGTGCTTTAATCACCGATGCTTTTTTGTCGCCGTGTTGATTGAATTCCGCATAGAAAAAGCTAAGAAAATGGATGGCGTCGCCGATACCGACCACCAGCAGAAATGACGGCACAATGGCCGTGGGTAGCTGCAGTGGCTGGCGGAATAATCCCATCAGGCTGATGGTAAAAACCACACTGAGCAGGACACAGACAAGAGGGAGAAGGACACCACTGGCACGACGGAATAAAAGGAACAGTAAGATCGCAATGATGCAAACAATCCATTTGGAAAAAGTCTGCATGTCGGTGATCATGGCGGTTCTTAACAGGTCGGTAACCACCGGTGAACCGGCCACGGATAAGTGCATTCCCTGATCCCTGAACGGTTGCAATGACTGTTCAAGCTGTTGCAAAAAGCGCGCTGTTTTTTCGTTAGCTCGGGCCAGCTGTTGACGCGCATTAACACCGGGCTCGGGGGTTACATACTGCAGCCTCACAACGATTGTCGCCATTGAAAGCACGTCATCGAGGTAAAGGCCTTTATACAGAGGGTTGCTGTTTATGCGGCGCCGCAACTCGATAAACTCGGCTTTGCTGTGAGGCCAGGGGTCGAACAGCTTTTCAACAAAGAGTTCATCGTCCCGGCCATAGACATAACGAGCATTGATCATAGAATCAATGGCTTCGGATGCCGGTAGCTGTTGTTCCAGGGTTTGATACAGCCGCTGAAATTGCGTGAGGAATTGGGGTGCGAGCACGTTTTCGGCTTGCACCCCGATAATCACCAGCTCATCGCGGCCGAATTCCTCGCGGAATTGATCATACGCTCGAACAGCGGGATGGTCCGGGGACAAAAAGCCTTCGGTTGAGGTATCAAAATAGATGTGCTGAAGCTGCGTGGCCAGGGTAATAAGGCAGACTAAAAGTAATGTCAGCATTTTTTTCGGAGAATCATATAGCCGACCTGCAAATACGCCAAAGCCACGCTCGACACGGGCTTTCCATGCTGTCATGCTGGTTTCTCCCAAAACTTTGTCATAATTTTGTTATTAAAATCCGGTACAAGATTAAACCAGAAACGGCGTTTGATACCATGGTAATCCTGTGATAAACGAAGACCCTTCCAAAATATTGAATCACGTCTATACCCGCATACGGCACGATCTGCCTCCAATCCCCGGCCATGTCTACCAGCCTGGTTCCGGCGTACTGAGAAAATCCGGGCTACCTCCGCGACTGGCGTTAGGGGCGTTGTGCTGGATGGTGTTGTATTCCCTATATCAGCTTAGCCACTGACATCACATTTAAAATCGTTTGACCTTGATCGAGCGATTGGCAATCATTGGTGACTTTCTTCGTAAGCCGCCTTTCCGGCATTCATCGAATCCCAATGAGAGCTTTACATGAGAACCATTCATAAATACCAAGTCGTCATCTCCAAAGAAGCCCACGTCATTGATTTGCCCGAGTCCGCCAATATCGTTCATATCGATTACCTGGTCTCCAAACGCGGAGTTTACATGTGGGTTGAAGTCCCGGCGGATATGATGGCACCGAAGCAGCCCCGTGAGTTTCGTGTCTTCCTGACCGGTGATGGTATCCCGTCGGATGCCAGTTATCTCGGTACCACGATCGATCAGCATTTATCCGAGGTTTATCACGTTTACGAAATGCTGGGCTGAACCGCGGGGAAGTAAAATTCAATGAGTGCGGAAGATGTACCGGGGTTGCATGGGCGGATACCGGCTTATAGGGATGTGGTTACCCGAAACCTGCGGTCTGAGTTCGTACTGACCTGGAATCAGTGGATTCAGCGTTCCATGCCCGTGGCGCAGGATAATTTGGGCAGTGAATGGCTGGATACCTACTTAACCAGCCCGTTGTGGCGATTCGTTTTTTCAGCAGGTCTGGTGGGGCAGAACGTCTGGTGCGGTGTCATGATGCCGAGTGTGGATCGCACTGGTCAGTACTATCCGTTCATGCTGGCGCAGCCCTTACCGGCAACGACGTTGCCCACTGCATTGTTCTCTGAGGCTGAACTTTGGTTTCAGGCACTGGAACAAATTGCACTGGAAAGCCTGCAACCGGATGGGACCTTGCAACAGATAGAATCCAGGTTACACGCACTGCCCAGGCCGGAAACCCGTGTTAATACCGCCGCCACCGGTTGGGAAATGAATCGACCAGTCGCTGTTAATCTCACCGTTTCGCCCTATAATCCCCTGCAAAGTTACCCGTCTTTGCTACACGAATTGTTACGTCAACGCTATCCGAGTTATAGTCTTTGGTGGAGCATGGGCTCTGAACGAGTAGCGCCGGCGCAACTGATTAGTGGTTATCTACCGACACCACAATGCTACACTTCATTGTTGGCAGGGGATTGGGACGAGCGGGGTTGGGATACGCCGTTCGCAACCAATGCGATATAAAAAAATCAATACGAGTACACAACTGCATGGTGCAGACCCATTGGCTAAGTAGTGCCGCAACGCATTGTGGCGCTGTCCGCAGTATGAACGAGGATGCATTCCTGAATCGCAACAACGAAGGTCTTTGGGCTGTCGCTGATGGTATGGGCGGTCATGAAGCCGGTGAGGTTGCGAGTGCAATGATTGTAAATTCGATGACGCCGCTGGACCTGAAGCCGCCGTTGGTGGATATCGTGGATTCGCTGGAAGATGCGTTGCTCGAAGTTCACCACAATATACGCACTTACTCCCGTACCCACTGCGAAGGCCGGACCATGGGCAGCACGGTGGTTTCATTATTTATTCGGCAGCAGGTGGGGGTCTGTTTATGGGTTGGGGATTCCCGGTTATACCGTCTTCGAAAACAACAGCTAGTGCAGATTTCGGAAGACCACAGTCAGGTGAATGAAATGCTGTCCCGTGGCATGATTTCCGAGCAGGAAGCGGTAAATCATCCGGCCTCTAACGTGATAACCCGGGCCGTGGGTGCGAACGAAACCCTGTACGTCGATGCCACCGTGGTCGAGTTGCAAAAGGACGATATTTATTTGCTGTGTAGTGATGGCCTTTACGGTGCGCTATCTGAAGCTGAAATCAGCCTGTTATTGCAAACAGGGGATGTGGAAAAAGCGACTCAGAGTCTTATCGATCAGGCTTTGCAGGCCGGAGCACGTGATAATGTCACGGTCGTTGCGGTGAAAATTCAATGATGACCGCCGAAAAAGAAGTCCGTATTGCCCGTGATCTGCGCCGCTTAGCGCGGGCTTATTGCGATGGCCAATTCAATAAAGGTGAATACCGGCGGCGACGGCGGGTGTTGCTGCTGCAATGCGTGGATGAAGTGCCGCAACAGCCCGTTCCCCCCGAGACGCCTGAGCCCGCACCGGCGCCGCAGTCAGGCTCCTCTTTTGCAAAAACCATTGTGCTGCCTTTTTTTATGGGGGCTGCCATTGTGATAGGGCTTTGCGTGGCGGGTTACCTGCTTTCCAGGCTATTATAATAAATCCAATTAAAGTCGATACAGAACAGAATCATGGATGATCGTATTGAAATCAGGGTGGGTGACATCACCACACTTAAAGTCGACGCCATCGTCAATGCTGCGAATAATCAGCTGTCGGGTGGCAGCGGTGTTGATGGTGCCATTCACCGGGCTGCCGGAGCAGAGCAATTGCAGCAAGCCTGCCAGTTAATTGGCGGTTGTGCTACGGGGCAAGTCGTGAAAACGAAGGGGTTTGGGCTGCCGGCCAAGGCCATTTTGCACACGGTTGGCCCAATCTGGCGAGGCGGGGGGCATAACGAGCCTGAACTGTTGCGATCCTGTTATAGCGAATGTATGACCATGGCGGTGCGCGAAGGCTATCGTTCCATTGCGTTTCCTGCCATCAGTTGCGGCGCCTATGGCTACCCCACTGAACAGGCGGTAGCCATCGCGGTTGAAGAAGTGGATCGCTGTCTGCAAAGCTTTTTGTGCTTCAGGCAAGTGATCTTCGTGTGCTTTGATGAGGCGATGGCGAGCCTTTATCGTCAGGCTACCTGATTTTTTGATTTTTGCAGACTCAGGTATTGCTGACCCCATAACTTGATGGGGCGGGAAACAGGGTATTGGTCCAAATTGAGCGGAGCGTGTTTGGGCCGGCTGCGCACTTTCAGACACCATATCCCTTCCGAAAAAAAACGAAATTCCAGGTGCTCTCCATAATGGCGGAAAGCCTCATAAACGCCGGGCGTATAAGGCTGGGACAGGTTCATCTCGTCCAGAATATTGAGTTCCAGGTCCAACAGATAGATGTGCAGTACCTCATCAAACGGGTTATCGTCACTGGTAATCAGAATATAGCGCTCACCGGTAGAATACTGGTCAACTAATTGCCGACCTTTCAGTTTGCGACCGGTGGTGTGGCCCTGGAGTAACAGTTGCACGCGCGGTTCGTCGTTCATCTGGTAATAACCAATGACCGAAAACAGATGTACTTTTTGCATGTTGGCCATGACGAATTGTGGGGACTGGGAAAGTGTATAAATGCAGTGTACGGGGGTTTTTCTGTTCAAAAAATGACAGAGTACGGGTAATAATTGCGCAATATTCACACTTTTATAAATTAGGAGATTCACTAAGTCCATGAAAAAGAAGCCTATTATCCCAAAACAAATAAAATGGTTCGTCGCGGCTATGCTGGGCATTATGGTATTGATTGCCGCTGCCGCACTGGTTGTCGATTTGAGCGTGGCTTAGCTGAGCTCCCGCCCGGTGTCAGGGGCTGCTGTGATATAATGGGCGCCCCTTTACCCCATAAAGAGCAGCAAACATGATCTGGTTGTTTTATGGCTTGGCAGTGGTCGTGGTGATATTAGCAACGGTTGCAGGCTGGCTATGGATTAAAGTATGGCGCTTGAATCAACAGCAACAAGGCATTCAGGCACAATTGGCTGAACAACAAGCGGAAACCGAGCAAAACAGGCTCGATTATATCTGCGAAAGTCTTAACGTAATCGCCAACGCGGTGCTGGAGAATCAATGCCCGGTCACCGAAGGTTGCATTCGGATGGCGGTGTTGTTGGATAACCTCCCACTCGATTGCGACACCAAGCACCGTTTCTCGTTGATCTTTGAAATCTATAATGCCACTCGTCATATTCCGACCCACAGCGGCTGGAAATCCCTGGATCGCCAGAGTCGCCAGCGGTATAAGCAGGAGATGTTCGGTCTTGAACAAAAACACAACGACGGTGTCATGAGGTTAATGACCCATGTAAAGCACAACCCCTTTGGTAAAGGGGTTGGAATGTCGATTAACTAAGTCGTTTAGAGGCAATAGAGGGATAGTGGTGAGCCAGATACAACGCATCTCAATACTAATAATACTGTCGCTGCTGCTGAGCGGATGCGGCGTACGATTTGTATATAACCAACTTGATTGGATTATCCCCTGGTACCTGGATGACTATATGGAGCTTGACGGTCGCCAGGAGGACGCATTCCGTAGCGATCTCGATCGCTATCTGGCCTGGCACCGTACAGAGCAGCTACCGTTGTATGCCCAGTTTTTGAATCAGGTTGCTGATGAGGCCGAAACAGGGCTGAGTGTCGATGATATAGCTCGGGTGCAGCTGCAAAGCGAGCAATTTGCGGCAACCTTGGTGGAAAGGATGAAGCCGGATCTGATCGAACTCTTTGCTACCGCTACCGATGAGCAGGTGGATCAGTTATTCGAAAAGTTTAACAAGGAAAATGCTAAGTACCGCAAAGAATACGTGGATGTGCCGGAACAGAAGCAGCGTCAGCAATGGCAAAAAGAGGTGATTCGCTACGCAGAGCGCTGGACCGGAGATCTGAACAAGGATCAGTTGGCGTTGATTCGCAAATGGTCGGAGCAGTTTGCATTAATGGGTGAAGGCTTGGGAGAGTCGCGCCTTGCCTGGCAAGCAGAATTCCGGCGAATTCTGCAGTTGCGTACGGACCGCGCAGCCTATGAAAAGGCATTCGTTGCATTACTGGATAATCCCCAATTCGGCCGCAGTCCGGAACTTCAACAGAAAATGGACGCCAATAGTGACCTACTGATTAATCTGTATCTGAATATCGATAAATCCCTAACCACAAAGCAGCGCACCAAAGCGGTAGCGAAACTGCGGGATTACGCTGACGACTTTGTTGTTTTGGCTAAGCAATAGCCCGTGCTAAAGTGATGTAACATCCCCGCCATAATCGGCTCCGTCTGATATGAGTGATACCACCCCTAAATCTATTCAATCCCCCTGTGTGCGCAATTGTTGTTTGAACACCGACGATGTTTGTCTGGGTTGCGGCCGTACCCTGGATGAAATCCGCGCCTGGTCCGCATTGTCCAACGCCGAACGGCATGAGGTATTACAGCGCTCCGAGCACCGGCGGCGCCAAATTCAAACGAATTGGCGCTTGTAGCACGATCTTCAATCCAGTCCCGCCCCGGTTGACTACACTACTTAGCATGGAAAGCAAAATATCCGATATGAAGAGCTGATATTTTCATCAATGAAGCTAAAATGGCCCCCCAAATTCAGAAGGAGACCCATTCAATGAAATTCAGCTTTATCGGGGTGATTTTGCTTACGGTGTTGGGGGCCGGCCCCGTGGTAGCCGCAAGTAACCTGCACAGTATTTCGCACCCGCTGGCCATCCTGGCGGTCGCCTTATTTGTATTGGCGTACTGTCTTGTGATCGCGGAAGAGTTCATCCACATGCGCAAATCCAAACCAGTCATATTAGCGGCGGGGATTATCTGGATATTGGTGGCTCTGGTTGCCGGTGGCAAGGAAGGCGGTCGGGAATTACTGGATAATGCGGTGCAGCACAACCTGGAAGAATACGCTGAACTGTTTCTCTTTCTGCTCACGGCTATGATTTATATCAATGCCATGACAGAGCGAAACGTGTTCGAGAAATTGCGTTCGGTGCTGATTCAGAAAGGCTATAGCTTCCGCACCTTATTCTGGATAACCGGCTGCCTGGCGTTCTTTATTTCGCCCATTGCGGATAATTTGACGACCGCCTTGTTGATGGGCGCAGTGGTGATCGCAGTCGGGGCGGATAGCCCTAAATTCGTTACGCTGTCCTTTATCAATATCGTAATTGCAGCCAATGCCGGCGGCGCCTTTAGTCCGTTTGGCGATATTACGACATTGATGGTGTGGCAGACGGGTAAGGCCGAATTTACTGAGTTTTTTGCGTTGTTTCTGCCTGCAGTGACAAATTATCTGGTGCCCGCGTTCATTATGAGTTTTGCAGTACCCAAATTAACGCCGGCTCCCATTGATGAGCGCGTCCTAATGCTGCGCGGGGCGAGGCGTATCTGTATTCTCTTTTTATGTACTATAGCGACCGCTGTGTGCTTTGAGCAATTTCTGCATTTACCCCCGTTTCTGGGCATGATGACCGGCTTGGGTTATCTGCTGATGTTTTCCTATTTCATCAAAATTACCCAGCGTGCAGACGAAAGTGGAAGTCTGGCGGAGTTTAATATTTTTAATAAAGTCGCCCGTGCGGAGTGGGACACCCTGTTGTTCTTCTTCGGCGTTATATTTTGCGTGGGCGGGTTGGGTACACTGGGTTACTTGTCGGAGGTTTCCCGGATCATGTACGCGGGATGGGGCGCCACCACGGCGAATATTGTGGTCGGCGTATTATCTGCAGTGGTGGATAACATTCCGGTGATGTTTGCGGTGCTGACCATGAACCCGGATATGAATCTGAATCAATGGTTGTTAGTCACCTTGACGGCTGGCGTCGGCGGAAGCTTGCTCTCGGTGGGGTCGGCTGCCGGTGTCGCATTGATGGGGCAATCGAAAGGCGCGTACACCTTTTTCAGTCATCTACGTTGGAGCTGGGCAATCGCCTTGGGGTACGTTGCCAGTATTGTGTGTCACATGTTGCTCAATGGAATGTTCTGAGCGGGTGCGCCACGGAGTGTAAATTAAGCGCCGGATGGCGCTTAATTTACAATTCAGAGCAGCGGATTTTGTAATTACGACATAACGTATTAGAAAACGTTGTCATCGGTGGCCTGGTTTATAACCGCAGAGACGACGCTGTCAACGCCGGATTTCATATCTTTGGTCTGTGCTGTCCGGGTGGTCACAGACCAGCTCAGTTTTTCAGTTTTGGTATTGAACAAATTGGTTTCCAGCAAATACTCAGTGGTTTCCACATAAGAGCCGGTTTCGTGTTGTCCGCTGCTGTCGTAGACCTGGTAGGTGTCAAAGTTGCGGAAAAGGTTGTCTGTGGGCCCGATTTGTTCTGCAGGCTGGAAGGTCCGATCTTTTTCCACGCCGCGAATGCTGCTGATCAGCACTGTTGTGATGCTGTTCTGAACTAATATGGGGCGCAGAGCCTCTTTGTCCACTTTTGTGCTGTCCGGCAACCAGCGTTTTGACTGCACGGCGCTGACTCCCAATGCTTCCAATTGCTTGACGAAGGCGTTCTCAAAAGCTTCCCGCATGGTCTCGCTGCCGGCCAAAGCGACCACCATAACTTTTTGTGGCGAGGCGGGGGTATAGCCCGGTAATGTCCAGCTTTCTTCGATCTGTGTGCTGGCGCAGGCGCTCAGTAATAAGGCAAAAGAGAAGAAAATCAATCGAGTAGCTTTTTTCATATTCGAGTAGCCCCAGTTTTTTCCACTTGCTGGGCATGGTAGGCCCAAGAATCACTATTGTCGAGGCCTGCAGCGATGTGGTTGTCACTATTTGTTCATCATTTTGTCAGATTAACGCCCCAATGAAAGGATAGCCTTCCCAACAACAGGAGGCCGCTCATGCTCAATACTAAAGTCCGCTCTGTCTTTATTTCCGATGTTCATTTGGGAACCACAGCCTGTCAGGCACAATACTTGCTGGACTTTTTAAGCCGCTGTGAAACCGAGTACCTTTATCTGGTGGGTGATATCGTCGATTTGCTGTATATGCGTAAGCGGGTCAACTTTACACCACTCCACGAACAAGTGGTGGATAAGGTATTGGACCTGGCTCGATCGGGCACGCGGGTGATTTATATCCCCGGAAACCACGACGCACTGATGAGGCGCTTCTGCGGGCAAATTGTTGCCGGTATCGAGATCCACCGTCACCGGGTTCACTATTGTGCAGACGGAAGACGGTTTTTTGTCAGTCACGGTGATGAATTTGACAGTGCAATGCACGCGGGGATGTTCTGGTATGTAGTTGGTGAGTTTTCGCACAGTCTTTTGTTGAAGCTGAATACCGTACTAAATGGCCTGCGAAGGGTGTTTAAATTACCCTATTGGTCATTAGCAGGCTACATTAAAAAAAGGATTGGAAAGGCAAATGAATTTATAAGCCGTTTTGAGTGGATTGCCGCACGTCAGGCACGCGAATTGAAGTATGATGGCTTCGTTTGTGGTCATATCCACCAGAGTGGTATGCGGAGAATTGAGGGGGTTCTCTATTGCAACGACGGTGACTGGGTGGAGCATTGCACCGCGTTGATTGAAACACATCAGGGCCAATTTGAATTAGTTCATTGGGCTGATCACAAAGAAGTTTTAGTAAGGGAAATAGACCTGTCTGACGAGTGGGAAGCCATTCCGCAGACGAATTAGGAACAGAGGCATAGAGATGGCAAACCCGGTAACGCTGGTGAAGGCAAGAGCAAGAGCAGGTCATATGGATGCACTATATTGCTTCCGTATGAACCGATGGATTCGTGAGCGCAAACTGCATCAATTTTTTAACGTCGTTAGCCGCTTGGGTGACGGGGTCTTCTGGTATGCCCTGATGTTGCTGTTCCCGGTTTTTATGGGGGCTAAGGGCTTTGTGATCACGGCATTGATGATATTGATGGCGGCCTGGGGTGTTTATATCTATAAGCAGATCAAAAAACGAACGATACGGCCAAGGCCTTTTGTTCGCTACCGCTCGATCAAGCAGGGTGCGCGTACGCTGGATCAGTTTAGTTTTCCGTCCGGACATACGATGCACGCGACCGCGTTTGCAATTTTGTTGACGCAGGCGGTGCCCTGGATGGGGTTTATCCTGTTCCCGTTCGCAGTGGCGACGGGTATGGCGCGGGTGGTATTGGGTTTGCACTACCCCAGTGATGTATTTATGGGTGCCGTTCTGGGCGTTCTGAATGCCTTGTTGACGTTGGTTCTGTTCAGTTCCTTTTTGTAATTCGAAACCGAATAATTTTAACCTGCGAAGAATGAATCGCGCCCGATAAGCTTCAATACCCTGATGTTTATCGTGGCGCCCGAGTGACTTCTTTCGCCACCTCTTCCTTGAATCCCATCAGAATTTGTCGCAGGCAGCTGGCGCGATCAATCCTCTCGTTTTTCTCATAAACCTGAGAGCTGTGCAGCGCGATTTGCGCCAACAATTGGCCGAATTGCTTGGCATCGCCGCCAAGGCCGCTGCTGATAGAGACGTGCTGTTTTCCTTCCACATCCCACACCCGCACCAACTCGTGAGCGTCGGCATTCTGGACTTCTGTGGGGATTGGTAAGGTTTTGGGTATTTCGGGGGGCGTATCAGACATAAATAAACTCACGCGCGGAGGCAGGGAATGTTCAGGTGAGTTTTTATTATTGGCCATAACGTAGCAGATTGCTAATAAAGCGCTCCAGCTGGTGTAGTGATTGGCAGCTTTCGACCCGTGTGCAATAGGCCTGATAGCGATCCATCTCCGAATCTCCGCTTCCCCAGCGCCGTTTGTTTTCGGGGTTTAACCAAATCAATTGACGGGATCGTTTGTGGATCGCTTGCACAATATCAACGCGGGGGTCTGCGTAATTCGTGCGCCCGTCGCCGAGGATAATGACGGTAGTGCGATGGTCAATCTGGTTCAGACATTGTTCTGAAAAAGTGTCCAGTGAGCGGCCATAGTCGGTAGACCCGCCGCCGAATTGATGCAGCGTGGTTGCGATAGCCGTGTCCAGGTTTTGTTGCGCAAAACACGCTGTTACTTCGCCCAGGTCGTTGGAAAAAGCAAAGGCACGTACATTGGATATAACCTCTGTCAAGCTATACAAAAACATCAGCAAGAAGCGGGCATATTGGCTTACTGAGCCACTAACGTCACAGATGGCCATAATTTTGGGGCGATCCACTCGTTTACTTTTCCAATGGGTTTCTAACAGGACACCACTGTAGGGAATATTATGGCGAATGGTGGAGCGCACATTCAGTTTTCCGCGCTGAAAAACTCGCCGCCGCCGCGAATGGGTTGCTACCAATTTTTTCGCCAATTTGCGCACCAGCAGTTGCACGTCTTTAAATTCCCGTAAATTCTCCAGGCTGGTTTCCATCATGACGGATTCACGTAATGCGCGGCCATCCCCGGCGGCCTGCAACAAATATTGTCTTTCCACATAGTGCTTAACTTCTTCCCGCAACAGTTCCCGCGCATTGCGCAGTTCAGCTCCCAGCTTTTGTTGCGCAGGTTCGGGAGATGCCTCTGCAGCCCACATTTCCTGTTCCATTGACTCCAGCCCCATGCCGATCATCATGCGGCGGCCATACAAACCTTTCTGGGTGATGACGCGGATGTTTCCCACTTCCGCTTCGGCTGCAGCCTGGGCCATTGCGGTGGCAATCGCTTGTCCGTCACCACTTAATAAAAGCTCGCCCAAAGCTGATTTCGGTTCCTCCGGTTCGGCTGAAGTGGATAAAATGGATCGAAGCAGGCTCCTGTCTTCGTTAGCTGCCGGTTGCTGCTTTTCCAGTGCGCTTAAATCATTAAAACTGAAAAACTGTTCAAAGCAGGTGTCAAAAAGTTGCTTTTCCTGTTCCGATTTTGCCAGAGTGTTGGCCAGCGCCAACTTCAGATAGGTACGGTTTGAGTAGCCAATCAAGTCCAGAACCTGAATTGCGTCCAGCGTTTCGGAGGTGGCTATACGAACACCAGTGCCACGCAAAGCCTTGACAAAATCCACCAGGATCCGGTCCATAGGGATTATTGACCGGGAAACAATTTTCGAAACAGGTTACGAAGGTCGTCATTTACATTCACAATATCCTCTTCGTGTTTTAGCAGAACATTCAGGCTGCGCTGCACTACTTCAGGTGTTAACACTTCGGTGTGTAACAGCAGCAGGGTGCGTGCCCAGTCGATGGTTTCACTGATCGCGGGCTGCTTTCTTAAGTCCAGTTTGCGGATCTCCTGAACAAAATCCACCAGTTGCATTTGAAGTTTGTCGCTAATGCCGGGCACCCGGCTCTGGATGATGGTGCGCTCCAGTTGTGCTTCAGGAAACGGAATATAAAGATGCAGGCAGCGGCGTTTTAACGCGTCACTGAGTTCGCGGGTATTGTTGCTGGTGAGAAAAACGATCGGGTGTGATTTCGCTTTGATGGTACCGATTTCCGGAATGGATATTTGATAGTCCGAAAGCATTTCCAGCAGAAACGATTCGAATTCGTTGTCGGCTTTGTCAATTTCATCAATCAGCAAAACGGTATTCGAAGGCGATTGCAAAGCCTGCAAAATGGGGCGGGGTTCCAGGAATTGTTCTGAGTAAAACAAGTCACCAAAATCATGCAGGCGATCAATGGACTCCGCCAGTCCGTGGGCACCCTTCAATAAATCACCTAGTTTTTCTTTCAATACCTGGGTGTATAAAAGCTGCTTTCCGTATTTCCATTCGTAGAGTGCTTTGGCCTCGTCCAGGCCTTCATAACATTGCAAACGAATCAGTTCTACATTCAAAAATTGCGCCGTTGCTTTGGCCAATTCTGTTTTGCCGACTCCTGGCGGCCCTTCGACCAATACCGGTTTATCCAGCTTATAGGCCAGGAACATGGTCATTGCTATGGATTCGTTACAGATATAGCCGGATTGTGCGAAGCCCGCCTGTATTGATTCGACGGTTAACTCTTTTTTCATGATTGTGTGTGGTGCCTGTTTTAAAGGTATTTCTGCTGATCAGGAACAGTAACACAACTGATCGCAATCACAATGTTCGAATTTTATACAGTAAAGCGCTTGGCCGGTCGGGCTTGGTGGATGGGGCGGGTCGAAGAATGTCAAAGGAGTTTGTTGCGATTATGAGTTGCATCACAGAGTTGTACTATCGTTCTAGTTTATGTTGCTCTTACAGGTAAGGCTGATTCTTATCTGCATGGACTAATACGATAAAAGAGGACGTTATGAGTAATTTTTTTGCGACTTTAATCATGCTGTTTACCTCCCTGTTCGGAGGGGAAACTGGGGGCAGTCAACCACCTGAGAATGGCAGCGGCGATGACGTTGTCGTTGAAGACGGCAACACACAAGACGGAGGCGCAACCGACCCAGCTCCCGAATCGGGTGACGATAGCGGAGAGTCAGGCATCCTTCCGGGCTATGATCAGTTGGTTTTCAATGATGAATTCGATGGATCGGATTTGGACCGTAACCTGTGGTGCACCCGCTATGTCTACGGCGGTGGGCCAAGTTTGCAGATCCCCGATGATTCCTGTCAGCCAGTGACGGGTGCAGGAACGCTGGATTTTTTGAACGATGAGCGTCAGCGTTATGTTGATTACAACCGCTCAGGTGAATCCATGCATGTAGTGAATGAGGGGGCGTTGAAATTGCGTGCAACTGCTACCCGTACCAATGATAGTTACGCCGGCTACGAATCTGCGATGATACGCAGTAAAGCCAACTTCAAGCCGGATAGTAGCAACAGCTACTTTATTGTTGCCCGCGTTAAGCTGCCGAATGTGGTTGGAACCTGGCCCGCTTTCTGGATTAATTCGGATTTGGATGCGAATGGAAATGGAGCCTGGCCTCCCGAAATCGATATTTTTGAAGGTGCTCTGAATGGCGTGGAAGACACCGCTACTATGTTGCATCAAGCGGGTATTGTGAAAGGGCAACAAACGGCGAGTGGCAGCACCGAAATCACCTACCAATCCGACGATTTCGATGCGACCTGGAAAAACTACCACTCAGACTCCGGTTCACTGCGAAATCGTTGGCTCGAAGTGGGTATCGAGTGGAAAGCAGAGTCGGTTTGCTACTATGTGAACGGTGATAAAACCATGTGTGAGAACTACCGCTGGGTAAGTAATCAGGGTAGTAGCACGCCAAATGCCCATATACTGGTGAACCTTGCCATCGGCGGTCAGTGGGCGGGTCGGTACGGCGTGGGTGAGGAGTTTTTGGAACATTATTCCGCGCAAGAGGTGGCGGAAAAGGGGTTGAGCACGTCTTTCCCCACAGAGATGGCCATTGATTACATCAGAGTGTACAAAAACAACTGATCATTACCATTTTTAGTATGAAGGCGTGTGATCAGAGCGGTATGTGTTCCGCCCGGCTCCGGGTTTGGGGTGCGCCCCGCAGAACGCGGGGCTGGGTGGAAAGCCGGTTGTAAAACAAGGGATCAGAATGCGGTTTTCGCCAGATATTCGTCCCCGTAGATAAGCTCAACCCGACGATTGTCTCTAGGATGTTTGGCATCGGCCCGAGGATCGGCTGCACCCCAGCTGAATATTTCAATTTGTTCTTGTTTTACACCTTTTTCTTGCAAAATAGAGGCGACGTATTGAGCGCGCTGCAGGGAAAGCTGTTCGTTATACGTGGCATCGCCCTGACTGTCGGCGTGGCCGTTGATGGTAATACGTACACCGGGATGCTGCAGCAAAAACTCGCCGTGTTTTTCGATTTTTGCAACGCTACTTTCATCCAGTTCTTTTTTGTCAAAACCAAATTTGAATAAGGTGTCTCCCGGATGCCCGGTCGGGGCACTGGCCTCATCCGATGTTTCCACCGGGTCCTCTAGAGCAAGAGGGGTGGATTCCTCAGGTTCATCCAGCGCGAGTATTGGGTCAATGTCGTTGGCATTTACCTCCATATTTGCAATCAGGTCCGCTTTGGAATCCTCAGAGTCGTCCGCTTGGTATTCGCTCATCGCCAGGGGCTCCGAATCCGATATTGATATCGGGGAAGCGGGCGGCGTTGGTGCGCTCTGAGCGACGGGTTCGGAAAGGGGAACGCTGTTGCTGCTGCAGCCACTGGCAAGCAAGCTTGCAGAACCGAGGAATAGGGCGATTGAAAGCGGTTTAAGTGATGTCATGTTGTTCTCCTTGATCGTGTTGTTTGACATGACTTATTAAAGCAATCGAATCGGGCAGTTCAGGGTTGTAAAAAAGAACTATGATTGATGAATAATGCCCAATTATGGCATCGTAGGCGCTGTTTGCGCCCAAACTTACCGACTGACCCGAAACGGGAGAATTATGAAGACACGAATAACAATGGCTTTGCCGATTGCACTACTGAGTCTGGGATTGAGTGCTTGTAGCTGGGTAGACCTGGACGATGCGGCAAAAGAGATTATGGTTTTGAAGCCGGAGCAGACCAAACATTGCGAGCAAATTAGAAAAACCACCAGCCAGGTGTTGGACAAGGTGTGGTTTATGAACCGGAACAAGCCGAAAATGGCCGAGGAACTGGAAACCCTGGCTCGAAACAATGCTGTGGAGTTTGGTGGCAATGCGGTAACACCGGATTCAGAAATTGCAGATGGAAAGCAAACTTTTATTATTCTGGATTGCGCGCACTTGCGCTAGACCGGTCAAACAGCATTATTGGCGACGCCGTTGCCTATAATGCTGTCCGTGAGATTCGATGTAATTATCGCAGACTGGACTCAATGACTTCCCGGGCCACCGGTGATAACTCTTTATCCGTGCGGCCATCAAGTGGAATCGGAGGGTGAATAATCAACTCCACACTCCCGGGTAATATATTCAGTGTTTTGGATGGCAGGATTCTGCCGGAACCGTTGATCGTGATGGGCAGAATCGGTAACTCCAGGTCGGTTGCCATTTTGAACGCGCCACGCTTGAACGGCAGCATGTCTATTCCAGCACTACGGGTTCCTTCCGGGAAAAATAAAATGGATGTGCCGTTGGTGATCTGGTCTTTTACTTGCGCAATGGATTGGTTGGCCCGGCGTATATTACTGCGGTCTACAAACACATGCCCCAGTTTTACACCAGCCAGACCCAGAAAAGGGATTTTGCGTAGCTCCTGCTTCATAACCCAGCGAAAATCCATATCCAGAAAGCCATACAAGGCCAAAATATCATAGTGGCTCTGATGGTTGGCAACGACGATATAGGATTGTTTGGGATCAATATTTGAGAAACCCTCCACCCGCACTTTTGACATTAGCAAAAAGGCATTGAGACGGGCCCAGAACACCGGCACTTTGCGCGCGAGTCCAGGCCAGCCGATGGTCGCCAGCACCACTACAAGGGAGCCCAGGACGATGGTGCTGAGAAAGAAAAAAGGTAGGAAAAACAATATTTTGTATGGTTGGTACAGCAAGTTTAGAAATTGTTTTTCTGTGTTGTTGACGCTACTGCTTGATGTTTGCAAGAGAGGGTGCACCCCGAATTCCGTGGAAAATGTCACGAAATTGTAATGGAAACCGGATGATCAACATAGCCATTCTCATTTCTAATTGTTCCAAAGGCCAATGGAGAGGTTATATAGGACGCGGTTGCAGACTTTGAGACCGGCCGGCGGGCAGGCTGTACTAAGCTGAAACTTCTATATACAGTCGTGTTTTTAATCATCTAGGCGGGTCATGAGCGGTTTGAAATCGGTAGCGATTATAGTCAGTGGTGTGTTGTGGTTGGGGCTGGGCTCGTGGGTGGTGGCGCAAGATCGTGGCACGGATACCCGCAGAGGAGGGTTAGCTGAGAATATAAACGTAGCGCAAGACATGCAGAAGCAAGCCGCTAATTCCCAGGCCCGGGTCGACAAATTGTCGGCCGATACGGAAAAAATGTTGCAGGAATATAAGAGGCTGACGACGGACGCCAGTTATCAGGGGCAGTATGAATCTGAGCTGATTTCGTTGCAACGGCAGCAGCAACAGGAGATTCACACTCTGCAGCAGCGCCTGGAATCCATTCAATATACCCAGCAGCGCCTCAATCCTCTCATGCGCAGCATGGTCGAAACGCTGGAGCAGTTTGTGGTTCTGGATCTACCGTTTCATCAACAACAACGCTTGGATTCGGTGATTGGTTTGCGCGAAAAGGTGTTTTCCGGCGGTTTGTTATTAGCGGATAAATTTCGTCTGTTAATGGAGGCGTATCAGGCGGAGCTGGAATACGGTAACACCCTCGAAAGTTATCGTGAGCAGATTCAGCTGGGTGGACAAGCGATAACGGTGCAGTGTCTGCGCATTGGTCGGGTGGCGTTGTACTACTTGACCCTGGACGGAGCGCAAGCGGGCACCTGGGATCGTCAGCAGCGGGATTGGGTCACCCTGCCGGAAGCGCACATTGGTGAAATCAAGCAGGGTCTCAAGATTGCCGCTGGCCGTATCGCCCCGGAATTGCTGCAGCTACCTTTGGTCCAGCCAGGGACGGGCCAATAAATGATGAAGCAGGTCAAATTCATTACATTGTTGTCTTTAATTATGGCTTTTCAGTCCGTTCCGCTGCAGGCCGCTCAAAGCAAGGTGGCGTCCGCACAAAATCTGTCTGAATTGCTTTCTATCATAAAACAACAGCGGGATGCTGAACGCAAAGCGGCACAACAGAGGGAACAGGTATTCTTACGTGCCAAACAAGAACAAAGCGCATTGTTGGAGCAGGCCCGCAAGCAACATGCAGCTACGCAACAAAAATTGGTGCCATTAAAAGCTGACATTGAGGCTAACAAGAAGTCCCTGGAGGCGCTGTCGGAAAAAGTGAATGCGGAAACCCAAAGTCTGGGTGACCTGAACGCCGCATTTAATGAGTTTGCCGGTAGTTTTTCCGCCAGCCTTCGCAGTTCAATGGTGACGCCTTCATTACCCGAGCGACAGGCTGAATTAAATCGCCTGGCCGCCATGCAGACGTTTCCCGCCGTTGCGGATCTGGAATCCCTCTGGATGCTGGTACAGGAAGAAATGATTCGTGGCGGAGAGATCGTACAGTATCAGGCGAATGTGGTGGACGTACAGGGGCTCGCTCGGGAACACACCATTCTGCGGGTGGGAACGTTCACCAGTTTTACTGGCGGACAGTTTTTGCGTTACATCCCGGAAACGGAGGAGCTATTGATACCGGTTCGACAGCCATCGCAGTCGATGCGAAAGCGGGCTTTGGAATTCAGTCAATCTCCGCATCAACAATCCAGCATGGTCATCGACCCTACCCAGGGAAGTTTGCTGGGTATGCTCAGTATCGAACCGGACATCGCCGAACGTATAAAACAGGCCGGGACTATCGGTCTGATTATAATCGCACTGGGTGCAGCCGGGTTGTTACTGACCTTATGGCGCGTAATTTACTTATTGTGGGTGTCTGGAAACGTGCGGCGGCAGATGAAAAAAATATCCGACCCAAGTCCGGGCAATCCATTGGGGCGGGTGCTACTGCAAGCGCAGCAGTTTTCCACCCGAAAGGAAGAAAACCTGGAATTCAAATTGGATGAAGCCGTCCTGGTTGAACTGCCGAAACTGGAGCGGGGCCATAACTTTATCAAACTGTTGGCTGCAGTAGCTCCGCTGTTGGGTTTGCTGGGTACGGTGACCGGTATGATCCTGACATTTCAATCCATTAGTTTATTCGGTAATGGTGATCCCAAACTGATGGCGGGCGGTATCTCCCAGGCGTTAATGACCACCGTGCTGGGGTTGGTGGCGGCCATTCCTTTATTATTTGGGCACAGTTTTGTCAGCTCGCTGGCACGCAATCTTATCCAGCGCTTGGATGAGCAAAGTGCCGGCATGTTGGCAAAAAGCCTTGAGGATAAGGAGCACTAGCCGATGAGTATGGAATGGGTTTCCGCCATTGGTGATTTTGCTGAGCAAGGCGGGGCAACTATTTGGGTGTTATTGGTCGTGTGTATGTTGCAATGGGCACTTATAGTCGAACGTATTTTGTTTTACGGCTTTACTTTCCGTCGACGTGAGCTGGCTTTGCTCACCGCGTGGCGTGAACGTTGTGATCACCACTCCTGGCGCGCCAGAAAGATCCGCGACCAGCTTGTCGCACAGGCGGGTATGGAACTCAGATCTGCTTTGCCGTTGTTAAAAACATTAATTGCGCTGTGCCCGTTGTTGGGTTTGCTGGGTACGGTTACCGGTATGGTTTCGGTGTTTGATGTCATCGCCGTGACAGGCACCAGCGATGCGCAAGCGATGGCTCAAGGTGTCTATCGGGCGACTATTCCAACCATGGCCGGCCTGGTTGTGGCCATCAGCGGAATTTATTTTGCTGCTCAGTTGCAACGTTGGGCAGACTTACGGATCGCCCGTTTTAACGACGGTTTATCGTTCAGTGCGGAGGCGAAATAATATGCCCGTCAGACGACATCAGGCACAGAGTTCGGAATCGGAATTAGATCTGACTCCCATGCTGGACGTGGTTTTTATTATGCTGATCTTTTTTATTGTAACGACTTCCTTTGTGAAAGAGTCCGGGATTTCGGTGAACACTCCCCATGCGGAATCGGCACAACGACAGGAAAGCGCTAACATTTTCGTGGCAATCAATGAAGCCGGTGATGTCTGGATCGATCGCAGGCCGATTGATGTGAGAGCCCTGCGGGCCACCATCGCGCGCATGCACGCGGAGAATCCTCAAGGTACTGTGGTGGTGCAATCGGATCAAAAAGCCGCGACCGGTATCCTGGTACAAGTGTTGGACCAGATTCGATTGGCGGGTATCGAAAAAGTCGCTGTAGCGGCTAACCAAGCCAGCGCGTCCGCGGGTCCATAACGATGCGCTGGATTGCGAGTATCGGTATTGCGGCAGGGCTATCCGTCGCCTTGTTTCTGTTTATGATTTCTTTGATCACAACGGATCAGGTGCGGGATACCGTGGATCAGGTTATTACACAGCTGAGTTTTGTTGAGCCGCCCCCGCCTGAGCCGGAAACACCAGAGCCGCCTCCGCCGCAGGAGCAGGCTGACCCTGAACCGGAGCAACCGGCGACGGAAACGCTCTCTGTCGTTAGTCCGCCAACCTCGCCACGACTCAATCAGCACGTCGCTGACAGTCCGCTACCACCTGCGGATTGGGCACCGGATTTGAATATTTCTGCTGCTGGAGCAGGGTGGGCCGGCCAGGTCGGAGGATTAAGCCTCAATGAAGGCGAGGAGGGAAAAGGTTATGTCGAGGTGATTCCCCTGGCCACACGCCGGCCCAATATTCCGGAAATTGCCTGGCAGAATAAAATCGATGGTTGGGTACTGGTCGCCTTTACTCTGAAGACAGACGGCCATACTAAAAATATCCGGGTGATGGATTCGCACCCTCGGGGCATCTATGAAGAAACGGTGATCAAAGCGGTTCAGGGTTGGCTTTATGATATTAATTCCATGAAAACAAAAGGCGAGATTATTCTCACTCAGCGCATCGAATTGAACTGGAAACATTACCCGGAAAATTATCCGTATGTGGATTGAGCCGGACCACCGTGAACACCACCACCGGTCCCGGGAGCGGGCTCGGTTGGGGATTAAAATTGCGGTGCTACTGGGCGGGCTGAGTTGCTGTGGCCAGCATGCTACCCTGCAGGCAGAGCAATACCGCAGTAAGTTGTTGTTGCAACCGGGACAGTCCCTGGGCGAAGCCAGTGAACTGTCCATAGAACAGATGGAAGCTGAACTCGATTCCATGCAGGATAGTTATTCCCGCGCCAGCGCAGGAATGAAGCTGGCACAACATTACGTTCAGCAAAAGCAGTACGACAAGGCTATTCGCTTTTACCAACAAGCCTTGGCGGAAGAGGGGCTCTCGCCATTGGTGAACCAGCGCCTGTATAAAGAGTGGGCGTCGGTTTATTTAATTATGAAGGATGGCCAGAATGCTCTGAAGTTACTGAAACAGTGGATGAGCCTGGATAAAACGGAAGACCAGGATGTGGCGTTGATGTTCGCACAGGCCAGTTATCTTAGCGGAGACTATCTGCTGACCGCGCGGGCATTGGATCGCACTATGCAGTTGGCTCCCCGCATATCACTGGATTTTCACCGGCCGGTATTGGCACTCTCTTTTTCAATTGGTGACTTTTCCCGGGCGCAAACGTTGCTAAAAGCGTTTATCGAGTTGCAACCCGATGAACCCGAAAATTGGTTTCGGTTAGCCTCTGTTTATCTCAAACAGGAAAAGACCAGCGAAGCATTAGCGATACTCACTCTGGCGAACTCGAAGGGGGTGGTCTTCGGTGAGCAGAATTTGTTGCTGTACAGCAGTCTTTTGGCAACTGAAAAAAATCCGTTTAAAGCGGCCCTGGTTTTGCAGCAAGGGCTCGAAAATGGGCTCGTCAACGCCAATGGCAAGCATTACCGCTTGCTGTTTGAATACTGGTACCAAGCCCAGGAAACCGATCGCGCTATGGCGGCGCTTAAGTTGGCAGCGGATGTCTCTGGTGACACGGAGCTGTATTTATTCTATGCCCAGTTGCTGATGCAGCAGGAGCGGTGGCAGGAAATGAACCAGGTAGTGAAGCAAGCCTGTCAAAGCCGGATAGCGCCTTCTCTGGCGGGGAAAGCCAATCTGTTGCTGGGCATCAGCGAATTAAAATCCGGCCGGACTCGGCAAGCCCGTGAGGCTTTTAACCGCGCCACCTTGATCGGTGGAGAAAACGCAAAGGCAGGGGAGTGGCTAAGATACATGGCTAACGCGGCCGGCGAGGAAGTATCTGAAGCGTACGTTGCACCTGGTGCGAAAGGGCCTTGCCTGGCGTCATCGGATTAGCACAATGCAGGATAGTGTTACTGTGTTAAAATTGCTTCTGAGATAAACCCCCGTTTGTATTGACGACACCGTAGAGTTTTAAAATGCGCTTGACCCACAGCATGCTTCTGAAAGTAATGATATTCGCCGGTGTATGCACCACCTCAGGCTGCTCGAGTACACCCGCTCCCCAATGTAATCAAGCGTTGCAGGATGAGTCTGAAGGCAATGCCGGATGTCTCATCGTACGTGGGAACGATGTATTAATGGTGCAACAGAGCCTGACAGGAAACTGGTCGATTCCGGGGGGCACAGCGGAAGAGGGCGAACGTTCCGTTTGCACCGCCGCCAGAGAAACCTACGAAGAAACCGGGCTAAAGGTCAAGGTGGTTAAAAAAATCAATTTGTTGGACAAACGTTTTCATTTATACCATTGCGTAGAAGAAGAACTGATGTTGAATCAAACGCCTTCGATCAATGAATTGATACCGGTGGATACCATCGAAATCCGCAGTGCGCAGTGGCAATCACCACAACAGCGCGAGAATTTAGATTGGCGTTTTCCGGATCAAAAAAAGCTGATCAACCAATTGGTTGACCAGCTCAATGATGCACACTAACCTGTTATTTTTTTCGCCGTTTTGTTTGTTATAGATTCATGCAATTTGCGTAATAGGTGGTGGTAGCTGGCCAGTCACTGAACACACCCATCACACCCACATCCTTCGCCAGGACATCCAGTACAATCAGGGTATCGCCGTCTTTGCTGATCGCATCGGTAATGGTTTGGTGATACCAGCCGCCGCCGGTTGCCAATGGGCCGGCACGTTCCAGGGACCAGGTAATAATGTCCAGCCCGGCGGCTTTCGCGTTTATAGCGTAGTCCGATGGCACAATCCTGTTCTCGGAATCCAGGGTTAGCAATGCCCAAATTGGCGGTGCGACGATTTGCACGCCTTGTCTTTTCAGACTTTCCATATAAGCCAGGCTGTCGTCATCAATGGTTTCATCCAGAAATACCGCCTGCTTGCCAAAGCGGGGTTCGTTTTCGATCCAGTAAAGTACGTCGTCAAAGTCAAACGATTGCGGCCAGACCTGTTTGGGGTTAATGCCTGCTGCTTTGTATTCATCAATCATTTGCTGTGCATAGTCCGCTTGGCTGTAGTCACCGTCGAATGGCATGCTGACGCTGGGAGATTTTAACTCCGGTGTAAACTTCGCTCCCAGTCCCTTGATCAGCTGAATGCTTTCCGCATGAGAAAGCACGGTACCGCACGTTGAGTAAAGGTCGGTTCTCCAGGCTGCTGTGCCATCCATATACTCTTCAGGCGTAGTGCCATTCGGGTTGGAGGCATCCATTTTACCGCACAGGGACTTGAACTCTTGCAAAGTGATATCGCTGGTGCAGCAGGTAGCCGTTGCCGGTGTACCGGCTACTGCATCTGCCGGAGTAAAGGGTGCCGAGCACTTGCTGGCCAGTTCAGGAATAGCCAGAATGTTGGTGGTGGTGTGCAGATCACATTGGGAATGCCGGCATACCAGTTGTTTGTCTTTGGTGAAAGTGACGTCGCACTCGATAATACCCGCTCCCATGCTGGCGGCCGCTTCATAGGACTCTTTAGTGTGTTCCGGGAATTGCAGCGGTGCCCCGCGATGACCGATCGAAAAATCGGTTTTATAAAAAGAACGGTTTTCACATTGTTTGAGGGCTGTTTTCAAGGTGCCCGCATCCATGTCGTTGACTAAATAGGTGGGGCGTGGACCTAATTGTACCGCGTCACGTTTACGTTTGTTTTTATGTTTGTCGGACCACTTGTCGGACCAGTCGTAATGGGGTTGTTTGTGAGATTGCTTATGAGATTGAGCCGATGAGTTGTGGTGGTCACTGTTTGCACTGGCGCCAAATGGCAGTGTCGCCAATAGCATTGCCACGAAAAATCGCGAGCCGGGCAGCATCTTGCTTCTCCTTAAGGTATCAAAACAGCAAAATTTAAACGTCCCGCTACGTTAACGTCAGTATGTGTCGGGGTTATGCTGCAATGATGACAGTATGATGTCAGCTACTCAGCAGGTGCACTCTGAAAAGTTGTTGCTCATCTGCCCAGGTACTTCGAATTTGCCAGCCCGCTTTTTGGGCCAGATCACGGAATTCCTGGGTGGTGTATTTGTGGGAATTTTCAGTATGTATGCTCTCGCCTTCGGCGAAACTGAAACGGGTATGACCGATGGTGACCTCCTGTCGTTTTTGACTAACCAGATGCATTTCGATACGACCTTGCCGGGTATTATAAAAGGCGTAGTGTTGAAACGCCTGCACATCAAAGTCGCCGCAAATTTCTTCGTTAATACGTTGCAGCAGATTGACATTGAACTCAGCGGTGACCCCAAGGCTATCGTTATAAGCCCGGTGCAGAATGTGTGGATCTTTTTTGCTATCCACCCCGATCAACAGCATGGCATTCGGGCCCAGTGTTTTGCGCGCATTGCTGAGAAATGTTTGCGCAGCCTGCGGTGTAAAGTTACCGATTGTAGAACCTGGGAAGAAACCCAGGCGGGGTAAAGTGAGCTCAGTTGGTAGACTGACTTTGCGGGTGAAGTCGCAGACGATCGGCATCACAGACAGTGCTGGAAATTCACTTTTCAGTAAGGCACTGGCCTTATTCAAATGTTCTCCGGCAATATCCAACGGTACAAAGTTACGAATGTGTTCCAGATGCTGCAATAATAATCGGATTTTGACCAGAGATCCGGCACCAAATTCCACGATATCATAGGGTTGCTGTAACAGTGCACTCACTTCCTGAGCGATGCGCGGTAGCAAAGATAGCTCGGTGCGGTAAGGATAATACTCTTCCAAATCGCAGATCCGGTCAAATAAGCGGGAGCCTCGGCTGTTATAAAAATATTTTGAGGGCAGCGTCTTTTGCTGCTGACTCAGGCCAGTGAGCACATCATTCGTAAATTGGTCCAGAAAGGTTGGGTTCAGGTTGCATCTTAGCGCTTCCATGCTTTCTCCGTTCTTGTTCTGAAAAGGTGTTGTTTAAACATCTTTTGCCAATCGCATGCCACTGAACTGCCAGCGTTGGTGGGGATAAAAGAAGTTTCTATAACTAGGACGTATTTGTTTCACCGGTGTTACACAGGAGCCCCCGCGCAGCACAAATTGGCCACACATGAACTTACCATTGTATTCACCAATGGCACCTTCTGCGATTTTGAAACCGGGATAGGCCGTGTACGGGCTTTGGGTCCATTCCCAAACATCACCATACATTTGCTGGGCCGTATCTGCGGATGAGGTCGGGCCAGCGCGAGGTCGCCATTGGTATCGTTCGAGAAAGTTGCCCCGGGGCGGGTGGCTTTGTGCTGCACGTTCCCATTCCTGCTCCCGTGCTAATCGGGCGCCAGCCCAGCTTGCATACGCATCGGCTTCAAAATAACTGATATGGCATACCGGTGCATCCGGATCGACTGGTTGTATGCCGTCCAGTCCGAACTGAAACCACAATCCGTCGATACATTGCCAGTAGAGCGGGGCGTGCCACTGCTGCTGCTGACACATGGCCCAGCCATCGGAAAGCCAGAGCGTTGCCTTGTCGTAACCACCATCGGCCATAAATTCGAGCCATTGACCATTGGTTACCGGATGCGTTGCCAGTGCGAATGCCGGTAGCAGATGCGGATGGCGGGGGCTTTCACAATCGTAGTGGAAATGGTCGGGGTCTGCGCCAACGTGGATGGTTTGTGCTTCAAAGTGCTGCCAACGCGAAGCACTACCAGTACTAACGATTTGATTGACGCCGGCAAGATTTTTCTGCGCGCTTACCTTCATTGCAGGGTGGAACGGGTGCACGGACAGCACGCTCAGAATATCGGTTAATAACAATTCCTGATGTTGCATTTCATGATGACAGCCGAGTTCCACCAAAGCGAGAAATTGCGGATCCTCTGCCAGCCCGGTTTCCAGCGCCTGCGTCAGATGCCCGGTGACATGGTTGCGATAGGCTAACACCGTGTCCAGGGCCGGGCGGGTTAACATGCCCCGCAGTGGCCTCTGATGGCGCTGGCCGACCGCTTCGTAGTAAGAATTAAAGAGAAAGCGAAATTGGGAGTCGAAGGCTTGATACTGAGGAATGAACCGGCTCAGAAGAAACTCTTCAAAAAACCAGGAAGTATGAGCCAGATGCCACTTGGTCGGGCTGGCATCCGGCATCGATTGCACCACCATATCTTCTGCGCTAAGGCCTTCGGTGATTTGTTCCGTGCAACTGCGTATGCGTTGAAATTCCCGCCGGATATCCGTCTGCTGTGATGCTTCGGCCATGTATTGCTCCTGCCTCAGGTGTGTCCTTAGTGTATACACCCAAAGTATGACAGTGGGTGAGGGTACAAATTCAGTCGCGCTATCCGGTCTGAAAATAATAATAGTAGAACGTTGAATGCACCAGTTGAAGGCGTGGTTACGCTGTCAGGTTTTAGGTAAGGTCCCAGCGTTTCGTCAGTAACCGGGGTGAGCCAGGGAATTGCCAGTTCACTTTACAATGGGTGCCTGGTCAGTTTAAACCGGAGAATACGATTCTGATACGATTTCGTAAAATTGTCTTGGCACGGGTGTAACACACTGATAGAAATGGCTAAATTCATTAGCTTTAATGTGCTGTGCAGTTAAACTGTGCACAACCCGAGGCGGCATTAATGCATTGTTTTTCTCAAATAAGACATTAACCTAAGCAGGTTCCTGAACCCTCTAAAATGTCGAGTGCCCATCGTGACACAAAATCCGATCATCCAATTGACCAATGTCACCAAACGCTTTGACACTCAGGTGGTGCTGTCTGCATTTAACCTGACCATTCATGATGGCGAATTCTTTACTATTTTGGGGCCTTCCGGGTGCGGCAAAACCACGGTGTTGCGTTTAATTGCAGGATTTGAGCAATCGGACGAAGGTCAACTGGTGTTGGCCGGACAGGACCTGACCGGGACCCCCGCTGAAAAGCGCCCGGTGAACACGGTTTTTCAAAGCTACGCTTTGTTCCCGCATCTGTCGGTTTTTGACAATGTCGCCTTCGGGCTGAGAATGGCAAAGACAGCGAAAGCGGAAATCCAGAAACGCGTAGAAGGCGCACTCGAAATGGTGCAATTGCAGGACTTTGCTCAACGCAAACCGGAGCAATTATCCGGTGGTCAAAAGCAGCGGGTTGCCATCGCCAGGGCGGTGGTCAACAATCCGAAAGTGCTGTTACTGGACGAATCGCTGAGTGCGCTGGATTATAAGTTGCGCCTGCAAATGCAGATGGAGTTAAAACGTTTACAGCGCAAGCTGGGTATCACCTTTGTGTACGTGACCCACGATCAGGAAGAAGCACTGTCCATGTCGGACAGGGTGTTAGTGATGCAGGGAGGACTACCGCAGCAGGTGGGGACTCCGCGGCAAATTTATGAATCTCCCAATAACCTGTTCGTTGCCCAGTTTATCGGTGAAATAAATGTATTCGATGCAGTGATCGATGAAGTACTGGATGAGTATCGCTTTAAAGCCACGCTTACTAATGGCGCGAAGCGGGAGATTCGGGCGGATCGTCGCTTTGAAGCGGGAGATGAGGTCCATGTGCTTATCCGACCGGAAGATTTACGTATCGAGTTTTTAAAAGACGCCGGTGATCGGCCCGGATTCACCGGAAAAATCCTGGAACGCAGTTACACCGGTCAGACCTTGGATTCACTGATCGAACTGAGCGATGGACAACATATTCAGGCCAGTGAATTTTTTGATGAAGACGATCCGGATTTTGATTATCGAATCAACGAGCAAGTGTGGGTCGACTGGGTTCATGGGTGGGAACATGTTATTCCCCGAGAGGCCTGAGCGGTGTCATTGTTGAAGCGGGCGATACAGGCCGGACCTTTCCGCATGGCCGTGGTACTGGTGACACTAGGATGGCTGGGGGTTTTTGTGTTAGCTCCTCATATCATGGTGGTGCTTACCAGCTTTCTGAGTCCGGATCCCGCGAATCTTGCGGTGTGGCCTGCCACTCTGAATTCTTACAAGCGTTTGTGGGATACGCTCTATCTTGGCGTATTTTTCGATTCTCTTTATTTGTCATTAATGGCGACTTTTTTTTGTTTGGTCACCGGTTACCCCTTTGCGTATCTGATTTCACGCTACCGACCTTCTGTGCGGGCTATTTTGTTATTCATGATGGTGGTTCCTTTCTGGACCAATAGCCTCATCCGCACCTATGCCCTCAAATTACTGATGGGCAATAAAGGTTTGTTTAATGATGTGCTGTTGGCTTTAGGCATTGTGCAGGAGCCGGTACAGATACTGTATACCGGGTTCGCCGTGATTTTTGGCTTGGTGTATATTCTATTTCCTTTCATGGTGCTGCCGCTGGTGTCCAGTTTCGATAAACTGGACCGCAATCTTCTCGAAGCAGCACAGGATCTGGGGGCCAATGCATGGCAGCGTTTCTGGCGTATCATTGTGCCACTGACCACGCCGGGCATCGTGGCCGGTTGTTTAATCGTATTTTTACCGGCCATGGGTATGTTCTATGTGGCGGACTTATTGGGTGGTGCCAAAAATCTATTACTCGGTAATCTGATAAAGAACCAGTTTCTGGTGGTGCGCGATTGGCCCTTTGGCAGTGCACTCAGCGTCAGCCTGATGGTGCTGATGACGCTCATGATCTGGTTGTATTTCCGTGCCAACCATTATGTGCAACGTAAGGGAGGCCTGGAAGATGAAAACCTCAAGTAGCCGCTGGTGGAAACAAGGTGCAGCAGGCCTGTTTATAACCGGTATTTTTATCTTTCTTTATATGCCTATTGTCGTGTTGGTGGTTAATTCCTTTAACGAGTCTAAATACGGTCACGAGTGGCGGGGTTTTTCCTGGAAATGGTATGAGAAACTTTGGAATAACAGTTCGTTGCTGGAGGCATTTACCAATTCCCTGAAAATTGCCTGCCTGTCTGCAACCATAGCGACCGTGTTGGGTGCCCTGATTGCCCTGGCCATTTACCGTTATCAGTTTCCTATGAAAAAAATCGCGAGCGGTTTGGTATTTGTGCTGATGATGTCACCGGATATCGTGCTGGCGATTACGTTTTTGATCGTGTTTATGGCACTGGGTATTGAGCTGGGATTCTGGTCGCTGCTCATCGCGCATATCACCTTTTGCCTGCCTTTTGTTGTGATTACGGTTTACTCGCAGCTAAAGGGGTTTGATATCAACCTGCTGGAAGCCGCTCAGGATCTGGGTGCCAGGGAAAGTGCGATATTCACCAAGGTAATATTGCCGTTACTACGCCCGGCTGTTGCCGCAAGTTGGCTGCTGAGTTTTACCCTGTCTCTGGATGACGTCATAATCAGTTCTTTTGTTACCGGACCGGGATACGAAATCCTGCCCATCAAAGTCTTTTCGATGGTTAAGGTGGGTGTCTCGCCGGAAGTGAATGTGCTGGCATCGCTACTCATGTTGATTTCGTTGCTGGTGGTCATTGTTGTCCCATTGTTGTTAAAAAGGAAAACCCAATGAAACTTAAAACCGTATTCGCAACGCTGCTGTGTGGATTTACCTTATCCGCGCAGGCGGCAGATAAATTGGTGGTGTATAACTGGTCTGAATACATTCCGGAAGGGGTGTTGGAAAAGTTCACCAAAGAAACCGGTATCGAGGTGGATTATTCCACTTACGAAAGTAACGAAGTGATGTATTCCAAGCTGAAGTTACAAAAAGGAAAAGGCTACGATATTGTCGTACCTTCCACCTATTATATATCCAAAATGGGTAAAGAAGGCTTGCTACAACCGATAGACAAGTCGAAATTGAGCAATTTGAAAAATCTCAATCCAACGCTGATGAATAAAGAATACGACCCGGACAACAAGTACAGTGTGCCGTACTTGTGGGGCAGCACCGGGATTGGTATCAATGTGTCATCAGTCGATCCAAAATCCATCACCAGCTGGGCTGACTTGTGGGATCCGAAATGGAAAAACAAGCTTTTGTTAACCGATGATGTGCGTGAAGTTTTCCATATGGCGTTGAAAATAAACGGGCATTCGGCTAATTCGACCGATCCCGAAGAAATCAAACAGGCCTACGAAAAACTGAAGCAGCTGATGCCGAATGTGTTGGTCTTCAACGGTGATGCACCGCGCGAGCCTTTCATGGCAGGTGATGTCAGCCTGGGTATGATCTGGAACGGTGAAGTCATTATGGCGCAAGAAGAAGATCCGGATATTCAGTATATCTATCCGGCAGAAGGTGCGGCATTCTGGGTGGATAGTTTTGCCATACCGTCCGGTGCTGCTAATGCGGTGGCAGCGCACAAGTTTATTGATTTCATGATGCGCCCGGAAATTGCCAAGTTGAGTAGTGAAGAAATTGGTTATGCGACGCCGAATCTGGCGGGTTTGAAATTATTGGAGCCCTCTGTTCGCGAAAATAAAACCATTTTTCCTGATGAGGCAATTGTTGCGAAAGGGGACTTTCAGACTGATGTTGGTGAAGCTATGAAACTGTATAACGACTATTGGCAGAAGCTGAAAGCGGGGCAGTAAACCAGGTTGTCTCCTTTCGATTCGATACCAGCGCTCGAATTAAATCAATCCGCGCGCTGGTATCGCAACCGATACCCGGTCAAGCTTTCTTCACAAACTCTGATTTCAGTTTCATCGCGCCGATACCGTCAATTTTACAATCAATATCGTGATCCCCTTCCACCAGTCGGATATTCTTAACTTTGGTACCGACTTTGACGACCAGCGATGAGCCTTTCACTTTCAAATCCTTTACCACGGTTATGGTATCGCCATCCTGGAGCGGGTTGCCGTTGCTGTCTTTAATTTGTGTGGTGTTTTCAGACTCATTTTGCTTGGATTCCCTGGACCATTCGTGGCCGCACTCCGGGCAGACGTATTGAGTACCGTCTTCATAGGTGTATTCTGAATTGCAATGAAGGCAGTCGGGAAGTGTGCTCATGGAGTCTCCTGCTAAGTTGACGTACGCGGTTTTGCCGGGGCCGGAGTATAGCATCTGAGCCGGGGGTATTTCCTGGCTTTCCGGGCACTAACATTTATAGTTAAGCTGGTGAAACGGTTGGGTTGAGTTATTACCATGTCGTAAAAGGAGTGAGTCAATGCACGATCACAGTCATCACCATCATGGTGATGAGAGTACAAACCGGATTGCATGGGCGTTTTTTCTGAATCTGGGTTTTTCTATTGTGGAGTTTGTCGGGGGTTGGTTGACCAACAGCACGGCGATCATGGCGGATGCTGTCCACGACCTGGGGGATAGCTTATCCATTGGCAGTGCCTGGCTGTTGAATAAACTCGGCAAAAAAGAAGCGGATGTGACATTCACTTATGGCTATCGGCGGCTGTCGTTATTTGGTGCATTGATCAACGGCGTGGTGTTGGTTTCCGGTTCTATCTGGGTTTTGAGCGAAGCTATTCCGCGGCTGTTTAATCCGGTAATGCCAATGGCCGAGGGGATGTTCTGGTTAGCAATACTGGGTGTGTTGGTCAACGGTTTTGCAGCTTACCGTTTAAGCCACGGCGAAACACTGAACGAACGAGTGTTGAATTGGCACTTGATGGAAGATGTGCTGGGCTGGATTGCGGTGTTAATTGTTTCGGTCGTTCTGTATTTTTTCGAGGTACCCATACTGGATCCAGTGTTGTGCATATTGTTTACTTTGTTCATTTTGTTCAATGTAGTGAAGCATTTGCGCACAACACTCATGCTATTTGCGCAGTCGGTGCCCGATCCTGAATTGAGAGACAATGTTTATAGTCGATTATCCGGAATTCAACATATCAATGAAATACACCACTTACATATCTGGTCGCTGGATGGAGAGCGGCATGTCTTAACCGCGCACTTGGTATTGGATTACCCGATGCCACCCGCTCAGCAAATAGAACTGAAAGAAAAGATCGCTGCCGTATTGAAAGATTATAAGCTGCAACATACGACCATAGAGTTAGAATACCCGGATGAAATTTGCCGAGATAATGACTAAAAAATCGCGGTTTTTTGTAACTATTGATGTTTTTGTGAACCGGTCCCCTTTTTTGAGGCGTCGTAGGAATATGATCTCACCCACACAGTAGGGTGGGCGTACGTGTTTTGTCGCTGCCTCTTGAAATTCTCTTTCTTTGATAGTATCGCACTCAATTTCAATTCAAGTGCTTTTTTCAGCTAAGGACCAAAACATTATTTGTTGCGTCATTCTGTGACCATGGCGGTCAAGGAGCCTTCCAGATGTCAAACGCCCAGGGTAATCCCCTACCTAGACTGGATTCCATTCAGTTTCTTCGAGGACTGGCCGCGTTGATGGTCGTTTTCCATCACGCACTGCGTAGCCTGCTGGAAAATAAACAAAGTGAATTTTCATTTGAGGCAATCAGTTTATTTGATGCTTCGGTATGGATGCCCTTAGGTGGTGTTGGCGTTGATGTCTTTTTTGTTATTAGTGGTTTGGTTATGGTCTATGTTTCCAGACCCTATGTGGCCGGTGTGAAACCGGTCAGTGATTTTCTTTTCCGGCGCGTGGTCCGGATCTACCCCCTTTATTTGTTTGTCACGGGCCTTTTAATCGCCTTGGTGTCGATTTCCTATTTCTTAAAGGCAAACGTTGCGTTACCTGATTCGTTGCATTGGTACCGTATTTTGACCTCATTGCTGTTGATACCCAGTTTCGACGCAAAGGGTGTGCCTCATCCGGTTCTGGGAGTAGGCTGGACGCTGATGTTTGAGATGTTATTTTATGGGTGTTTCGCGCTGGCTTTATTGGTCAACCGCAAATATTTGGTGACCCTTTGTTCGTTGTTTGTCATCGTCGTGCTGTTGGTTGCCGTAGGAAGCGTAGAATTGCTGGGCGCCAAAAACGCCGTCTCGGTGTTTTATTCCAATGCGATCGTATTGGAATTTATTTTCGGATGCATCGTGGCACGGCTGGCGATCAGTGGTAAAACGCTGTCGCGATATCCCGCCTTATTTGTTTTGTTTATTTCTTGCCTGGCAATTTATTTATCCACGCATTTCGGCTTACATAAAGAGTCGCGAGTTTTGTTTTGGGGAATCCCGGCTGTTGGACTGGTGTACAGCTTGGTCAGTATCGAATGGCGAAGCTCAGGGGTTAAGTGGCCCAGGGCGCTGACTTATTTGGGCGATATATCCTATTCGCTGTACCTTATTCACATCGTAGTGATTTATTCGGTCTATTTTAAAGCTCTCAAAGTATTGGGAATCACCAGTTCAGATGTGGTGGCTACGGAGTGGATCCTGGTGGGCGCGGTGATCTGTTCGCTGCTTGCCGGAGTCGTTCTCTACCACGTGGTGGAAAAACCCACGTTAAGCGTTTTGAACCGGGTAGTTCGCCGTCGCCAGCTGGCAATCCGTACTGCAATCGCCTGATGGCGGGTGTTTTCGGGCTTCGATCAGACGCACGAAGGTTCGCACCTTTTCTGCTACCAGGGCGGGATCTTTGAGTGGCAGCCAATGCCCCGAATCGACTGTTTCTCGCCACAACTCGGCAACCCAATGGTCGGTGTTTTCCAGTAATTGCGGGGTGATGTAGGGGTCTTGCATCGGTATTAATAATTGTACCGGCACGTTGGTGTAACGCATTCGCGGGCGCAGTAGGCTGCGACGGACATTAGCACGGTAAAGCTGAATACCGGAGATACCATCATTTTTTTGTGTTGCGCTGGGGAGTTCAGAAATACCTTCGGACGTTTTAAGTAGGAGGGGCCAAAGGCGGTCCAGGCCCAGCTTCCAGCTGGCGGCCCCGAGCACTGGAAGGTGGAACATTCCCACATACCAGGATTGGCCTAGCTGTCCGATCAGCTGTTTTAAACCCTTGCGTGTAGGCGAAGTGATACGGCGCTGCAGCCAGTGGCCAATGTGATCCAGGCAGGGGCCGGAAATGCTGGTAAAAGACGCGATCCGGTGTTCCATCGCCGGATTGGTTACCGGCTCCCAGGATTGGATTGAGCCCCAATCATGAGCCACCAGGTGCACTGGTTTATCAGGGCTGACAGCATCGATAACCGCCTTGAAATCCGCTGCAAGTAAAGTCAGGTGGTAATCCGCTGTTCGGGTTGGTACATCAGAAAGCCCGCTCCCGCGCACATCATAGGCAACCACACGAAACTCTTCGGCCAATAGGCGGGCAGCTTTGTCCCAAACGTGACTGTTGTCGGGATAGCCATGAACCATCACCACGGTCGGCGAATTCTTTCGCCCCCATTGACGTAGATTGATCCGCACACCGCCGGAATTGACCCCTAGTTGCTGTTCGACCATCGGATTACCTTGCTATTGCTGAAATAGAGCCTGATTATTTTATAGGCGCATTATTACATCATTTGATGTCGCATAGTCAAGGTTGGGTAGATATCCTGTTTAGTCCCTTTCCCGTTTTTCTTGGTCTGAGGTCAAAACCTGTTTCAAATCCTCCAATCTTTGGCGGACGGCAACGCCATAACTCTTATCGTCTCCCCAAAGCTCAGAAAGTGCGAGCAGGGACGATTCATCGTGTTCACTGAAGCGAACCCCGGCGTGTTCCGCGGCCTGCTCATTCAGGCCCAGTAACTTAAGCGCATCCACACCCAAATGCAGAGCAGAGTCAAAGGTTTCGCGGCGAAAGCCGTTTATCTGTGTACGAATTAACTCGTAGGCATGGCGCCGATCGGTCGCTCGGGCCAGGATTTTAAGGTGGGGGAAATGGGTTTGCGCAGTCTTGATGATGGCCAGAGTTTTATCCGGTTCATCGACTGCGATAATCAGCAATTTGGCCTCTTTTGCACCTGCCGCGGCTAACAGATCCTTGCGCGCGGCATCCCCGAAAAACACTTTATTGCCGAAGCGCCTGACCATATCTACCTGTCCGGGACTGTGATCCAGTATCGTCAAATGGTAGCCCTGGGCGTGCAAAAGACGCCCTATGATCTGACCAAAGCGGCCATACCCTGCCAGGATTACCTCGCAGGTGGGTGCTATTTCGTCATCGTCCTTGGCGGCGTCGGGGTGTTGGCTGGGGCGGCCGAGGACGTATTCATACAGCAGTATCAGCAGAGGAGAGATCAACATAGATAGGGCCACTACCAAAGAAATGGTGTTTCCGAGCCCGGTGTTGAGCACATTGAATTGCTTGGCGCTGGATACCAGAACAAATGCGAATTCGCCGCCTTGTGCCAGCGCCAGGCTAAACAACAACCCGTGTTTGAATTCCATAGCGAACAGGCGCGCCAGTAAAGCCAGTACCGCAATTTTTATGGTTATCAAAGCCACCACAGAAACACCGATCAAAAGGGGTTGATCCTGCAGTAACTGAAAGTTGATGCCAGCTCCCACTGTAATAAAGAACAATCCGAGCAGCAGCCCTTTGAAGGGTTCGATATCCACTTCCAATTCATGCCGGAATTCACTTTCGGCCAATACCACACCAGCCAGAAAGCTACCCAGGGCAGGGGACAGTCCGATCGCCAGCATTAGGCAGGTGATGGCGACCACAATGAGCAAAGCAAATGCGGTAAAAATCTCGCGCAAACGGGTTTCAGCAATATAGCGAAAGATGGGAGAAGACAGGTATTTACCGCCCGCCACCAGCGCACCGATGGTAGCGGCGGTAATGGCAATCTGAATCCAGAGGGGAAAGTCGCTAATCCAGGTACGACTGTGCTCATCGTCCTGCGGGGTGGTGCTGCCTTCTAAAGCCAGCAAGGGCAATAGGGCAAGTATCGGGATCACCGCAATATCCTGGAACAGCAGCACCGAAAATGCGTTGCTGCCGGCTTGGGATTTCATCAGGCCGCGCTCCGTCAGCGATTGCAATACAATGGCGGTTGAAGAAAGCGCAAGGCATAAGCCTATGGCAAAGCTGGTGGTGACGCTGAGGTCGGTAAAGGCGATCAGAGTCAACTGTATTGCCAGGGCGGTCAGCCCCACCTGCAGACCGCCCAGGCCCAGAATTGAACGACGCAGTTGCCACAGTCGTCCCGGTCGCAATTCCAGGCCGATCAGAAACAGCATCATCACCACTCCGAATTCCGCAAAGTGCATGACATCGGTTTGGTCTCCCACCAGCTGCAAAAGATGCGGCCCAATGAGTGCTCCGGCCAGCAGATAACCCAGGACAGAGCCTAATCCCAGGCGTTGGGCAATGGGCACCGAGATTACGGCGGCACATAGATATATCAAGGCATTGATTAACATTGTTTTCGAGTTACTCTTTGGTGTTAAGGAACCGGATAGCCCCGTTGTACTGCCATTCTCGTATTGGTTCAAGTTGCGGTGCTGGCCAAGGTTCATATTATTTGCAGTAATAGACCTTAACCTGATAGGGTTCAAATTACCGACGTCGCCGCAGAGTCTATGTAAACGGACGCTTGCGGGTGGTTCCCGCTGCTTCGTTCATAATGAACGGTTGAAACAATTCCGAAAATGGTTACAGGAAATCTAGCTTACTTTGATAACAGAACCAGGACATTCCTCACCACCGCTTGCGCAAATCAAACCCCTGGTCGCTGTGACCGGTCCTCATAAAACCTTTCGTTTTGGCTGGTGGGCAACCCGATTCATGCTCGCCATCAGTGGCGTTCGTTCTGTTTATCTGACAGCTCGATCGGTGCTCCCGGATGAGCCCGTTCATGGCATCATTATTGGCGGCGGTGATGACATAGAGCCGGAGCATTATGGCGGCGAAGTATTACCGCGACGTCGCTACGATATTGAGCGCGACGAATTCGAAATCGGCATGATCCGTAAAGCGCTACAGGACAGTATTCCCATGCTGGGGATATGTCGCGGCGCACAGTTAATCAATGTCGTGTCCCGCGGCAGCTTGCATCAGAACATCCGTCCGTTGCGGCGCATTACTTCCAATCGCCGTAGTCTTCATCCGGTTAAGTGGGTGGACCTGGAAAGCACCAGCAGGTTGGCTGAAACCCTGGGCAGCAATAAAGTAAAGGTGAACAGTTTGCACGACCAGGCGATCGATCGTCTGGGTAACGGTTTGACCGTGGTGGGTCGTGATCGGGATGGTTTTGTGCAGGCGCTTGAAGGTAGCTTCGGTTTTCTGCTGGGGGTGCAATGGCATCCTGAGTATTTGCCCTATATGAAAAGTCAGCGCCGGTTATTCCGTTTGTTTACCGATGCGGTTCGCAATAGCGAGCGTGAATTGGTGTTAGGCCAATGAAAGTCAACGGGTAACAGGCGATCAGTGCAGACGGCATCTGCCGACTAATGTGAATTGCTCAGGCTCCCGCGCGTCGTCGCAATGGTTGTAGGAATTTATGGGCTGTGGGTTAATAGCGGACTGGAAAGACACCACCACTATAAGGAAGCCGGTCGATGCCTGCAGTTGAATCCGTTTTACTATCGGTAGCACGCATACTCACTTTCAAAGGGGATTATCCTCTTACCAGCGCCACCGGTTTTTTCTTTGAGCGTGAATCCCGCTTGTATCTGGTTACCTGCCGCCACGTGGTGGTGGACGAGAAGTCACACCATTACCCGGATCGTATAGAACTGGATTTTCATACCGATCCGGAAAACCTGGTGACTACTACAGCACTCTCGATATTGCTATACCACAAAAGCGATGCGATCTGGGTGGAAGCAAAAGATTCCAAAGGGGTTGTGGATATTGTCGCCATCGAAGTCGACCGAAAAGCCCTTCCCAAATCGACGCTTTATAGTGCTTTCTCTCCGACGCACTTGCAATTGCCCGAACAGCGGGTGGAGGTAGGAACCCCGTTGATGGTGGTGGGCTACCCGTTGGGTTTCCATGATTGGCTGCACCATATGGCCGTGGTACGTCATGCTATTGTGTCATCGTCTTTCGGTTTGCGTTTTCAGGGTATGGGTTACTTTATGACAGATGCGCGGATGCACCGCGGGTCCAGCGGGGCACCGGTGGTAATGCGGTCCCGTGATGCAGGCAGTGAGGCGTTGGGTGAGTTACCCTGGAAACTGTTGGGCGTGCATTCTGCCCGGCTTGATGTTGGCTCCCGGGATCAGCGGGAAGATGAAGCATTAGGGCTGAATTGTGCTTGGTACGCGGATATTCTGATGATCCTCACGGCGCGCTGAAGTTGAGCGCGCCGTGAGGATCCCGGAGTTGAGTTAGCTACCGGTTAACTTTTTCTTGGTGTCTTCCATCTGGGCTTTTGCTGCCGCAAGCAGGACGGAATTTTCCACCCGCACTTTGTAATCCGGAGCAATAAAAGAGAACGTTACTTTACCGTGCGGGTTGACCAGGATGGCTGCGGGCACGGGTAATAAATGGTGGGTTTGGCCTGAGTTTTTTTCCAGGTCAATGCCGTAGTCGACATACAGTTCGCGGGTCGCTGCATCCACTTCAAAAGCCAAGCCGAGCGCTTTACTCGCACTCATATCCGAGTCGGAAAGCAATTGGTAATTCAGCTCCAGTTTTGAGGTGGTCTTCTTTAAGTATTCCGGTTGATCCGGGCTAATTGCCAGAATCTGAAAGCCCATGTCCAATAGTTCTTTTTCGATCTCGCGCAAGTCCGCTAGGTGTGTGTTGCAGTAGGGACACCAGCTACCGCGGTAGAATATTAGCAGGGTCGGTTTTTCTTCGATGGATTCATTCAGGTCGAAGGTTTTCCCTTCAATTGTTTTCAGCTTAACGGGAGGAACCACTTGTCCCACCATAATAGGCTTAACGTCTTCTGCTTTTTGCGGAACAGTCTGAGCTGCCTGGGCAAAACTGCCCATGAACATTCCTATCAGGCTAATCAGAGCAACGAGCAGTGGCGTAGGGCGGGTCGGTTTATTCCTGTTACAGGGCATAGCAAAATCCTTGTCAGTTGACGTGAGCTAACTAATGAGCCCCCGCGGGCCGGCGTATTATAAGCCATAAGACCGGAACCGCGGAGTGAAGTTCATCACGTCAATGCCTGATCTATACCTTGTCTATGAGTTTCAAACGACGAATCCTTAAAAATCGATGGTGGCGGATATTGAAAGTGAGCGGGGCGCGCCTATGGTTAGATAGCCCGCTCCCGGAAAGCCGCCGGCGGAAGCCCAGTAGTTTTCGTCGGTCACGTTTTCCAGGCGGCCGCGCAGCGTTAGCAATTGATCATCCCACAAATCCATCACATAACGGGCGCCCAGGCCCAGGGTGCTCCAGTCGGGGACTTTCTGGGTGTTGGCGTCATCGGCATATTGCGCGCTGGTAAAAGAAAGGTCGCCTTCCAGGGTCAGTCCGTAGACCGCGTTAATATCCCATTCCAGTCCCAGGTTGGCTTGTGTATTTGGCGCACCGATGGCTTTCTTGCCATCCACGTCCGCATCCAGGAAGCTGGCACCACCCAGTACCCTAAGGCCCGGTTGCGCTTCGCCATAGAAGGATATTTCCAGGCCGCGATTGACCTGGTTATCCAATTCCACAAACACATTGTTGGCGTCCAGGCCGCTGATGGGCTTACGACTTTCAAACAGGCTGACCGCACCACCTATATTTCCCGAATCGAATTTCAATCCCAATTCGATCTGTTCGGTTGAGTAGGGTTCCAGTATGGCTCCAGCGTTGCCAACCGGTGCTCCGGAGGAGGTGGTGTCCGGTGCTTCTTCACCCTTCACCAGACCTTCAATATAATTCAAATAGGCAGAAACTTTCGGGTTGATCTTGTATACGACTCCGGCAATCGGCGTGGTTTTGCTCTCATCGTAGCGGTCGGTTTCAGCCCCGGTGTCATAATTAAAGGCGTAATCTTCAATGGTCTGGTTGCGCGCCCCCACGGTCAACAATAAGCGCTCCTGCATAAACGCCATTTCGTCAGCGATGGCGATGCTGGCGGTTTTCGTTTTAGCGGTAAGCAGTGGATTACTCATATCGCCGCCGGTGAAAAACGTGGTATCAGGCGTCGCGCTGGGAAACGGATTGTATATATTGCCGATTATGCTGCTAAACGCAGAAAATCCGTAGGCATTTTTGGATTCGCTGGAATAGACATTGGCGGACAACGTAGCCCGGTGATCGACTGACCCGGTTTTAAATTTCACGCGCAGTCCGGTTTCTCCGGTTTGAATGGCGTCTTCCCGCACGTTCTGAAAACCGGTTGCTGTGGAGTCACCATTGGTGTTGATGGTGGTCGGGTTGGAGAAAAATCCGCTTTCATCACCATCACGAATACCCGCTGCTACCCAGGCGGTCAGATGATCATTGAAATCGTATTCGGCACGCAACGTTCCGAATACGTCTTTCTCGTTCGAGTAATTCCAGGGTTGGGCAATGCTGTTTGACGCCACAGGGGTAACCGGAATGAGCAGCCCGGCGCCGATATTAATGCTTGGCTGACTTCTTTTCAGCTTGTGGTTTTGATAGCCAAAGTCGGCCGAGACTCGTAGCGACTCACCGCGGTAGTCGGCGCCGATGGCCGCCATGCCCAGCTCGGCGGACTCCCCATCCACCGCCGTATCCCCGTCATGCTGGCTGGCGTTGACGCGGACGCCGAAACGGCCATCGTCGCTGCGTCTTGACAGGTCAGTGCTGAGGTAAGCCTGAGTGCCATACTCGAGTCCTAAACTCACCTGGGTCAGGTCTTCATTGCCTGCCCTTTTTGGCACGATGTTCACGGCCCCACCGAGTCCGCTCCCACCGGGTGCAGCGCCGTTCAGGAAGGCGTTTGCCCCCCGCAAAACTTCTACACGTTCAACAAATTCAGTCGCCAGGTATTGTCTCGGTAATAATCCGTAAAGCCCGTTGTAACCGATATCATCGGAATAGATTGGCAGACCGCGCACGATATAAACTTGCTGGAAATTGCCAAAACCCCGGGCGACACGAACCGAGGGGTCTGTTTTCAGCACATCTCCAATATTGTCTGCTTGCTTGTCTTTAATGTATTCGTTGGTGTAACTGGTCACCGAGAAAGGGGAATCCATATTGCTTTGGGTGCCCAGAATCCCGATTTTTCCACCTTCGGCAACCTGGCCTCCGGCATAAGGTGAACTCAGCCCGTCCGCCGATGCATCTGCGCTGGCACTCACTTCAACAACGGGTAAAGTGGAGTCGGGTTCGGCTTCTGTCTCCGAGTAAACCTGAACAGACACAGTCAATCCGGACAATAAAGAAACGGTAGGGTAGAGCAATGATAAAAAGCGCGGTTGCATAGAGCTGGGTACCTTGTTGAAAGTGAATGGTGATCCATCACAACGAACGCACATCTTAATCAGGAAACTTGATCAACGCTTTGGCGTTTAGGTCGATGCCAGAGACAAATGTGGTACAGCTTTCCATAAAGAATAGGATGCAGATAGTAATGCTAAGTATAATTATTTGCAAATAGGTCTGTAACGCAATAAAGATGCGATGGCTTACCTGGGGCATCGAAAATACCGCTGCTGCCCAACAGTGTTAAAGTAATTGGCGGTGAGGCGTGAGCGGATGGGGTGTTATCCCGGTTTGTCCCGGGGGGCGAAACCCTTCCCATAGTCGATAATTATCGCGGTTAGTAGGCTGTCAGTTTTATGAGAAGTATTATGAGTTTCTTCGGCGTATATGCACCCCAATATAGAAGGTACAGTGCACGTCGCTTCGCTTCTGCTAAGGCGTTTGCTGAAGCGCAGGGGTCTACGATGTACGAATACACGCATTTTTATATTGAGGGGAAATGGGTTCATCCTGAAATAGAAAGGACGATTGAAGTAATCAACCCGAGTACAGAGCGTTGCGTCGGGCTTATTTCTCTAGGCAGCAATGCGGACGTTAATAAAGCGGTGTACGCCGCAAAAATGGCGTTTGCTTCCTATTCACAAACCAGTGTCGATCAGCGTGTGGCCTGGCTGGAAGCAATTATTGCCGGTTACCAGAGGCGGATAAACGATATCGCTGAAGCGATCTGCGCTGAAATGGGGGCTCCCATTACTTTGGCGAACTCGGCTCATGCACCGTCAGGGCTTGCGCACTTTATGCAGGCATTGGCGACGCTAAAACAGTATGCGTTTGAAGAGTATCGGGGGAGCACCTGCCTGCGAAAAGAACCCGTGGGTGTTTGTGCGTTAATAACTCCTTGGAATTGGCCCATTAACCAAATCGCTTGCAAAGTGGCCCCGGCTTTGGCTGCCGGATGCACGATGGTGTTGAAGCCCAGTGAGATTGCCCCGTTTGATGCCGCTATTCTAACGGAAATCATTGATGAGGCGGGGTTGCCTCACGGTGTGTTTAATTTGGTTAACGGTGACGGGCCGGGTGTGGGGCGTGCACTGTCTGCACACCCTGATGTGGATATGGTGTCCTTTACCGGCAGCACTCGGGCGGGAATTGAAATTGCTAAAAATGCGGCGAATACGGTAAAACGGATCACCCAGGAGTTGGGTGGTAAATCGGCCAATATTCTTTTGCACGATGCCGATTTTGAAACTGCGGTCAGTTCGGGAGTGAGAAGTTGCTTCGTGAACAGTGGACAAAGTTGTAACGCGCCAACGCGTATGCTGGTGCCAGCATCTAAATTAGACCGGGTGACTGAAATAGCGAAAGCGGCGGCGCAGAATATTGAACCTAAAGACGCCGCTTTGGCTGAGTCAAGGTTGGGGCCGGTGGCCAGTAAAGCGCAATACGATAAAGTTCAGAGACTGATAAAAAAAGCCATTGAAGAAGGCGCTGACCTGGTGGTGGGCGGCAGCGGAAAACCGGAAGGAATGCAAACGGGGTATTTTGTGAAGCCAACCATATTCAGTAATGTGTCCAGCAGCATGACCATTGCTCAGGACGAAGTCTTCGGGCCGGTATTAGCGATACTGCCATATAAGGATGAAGCGGAGGCCATAGCGATCGCAAATGACACGCTCTACGGATTATCCGGTTATGTGTCAGGAGAGCCCGAGCACGCTCGACGGGTTGCCAAACAGATTCGTACGGGTACCGTACATATCAACGGGGCTTCGGTGGATTATTGCAGTCCTTTCGGTGGCTACAAACAAAGTGGTAATGGGCGGGAGTGGGGCCTGGAAGGCTTCGAGGCGTTTCTTGAAGTGAAAACCATGCTGGGCTATCGCGAGGTCCAGGTTGACTAGCGGTCTGATTTTGCAGGGCCAGCATCTTCAGGCGTTTACCATAGTTGCACGCTGTGCGTTATCAAATAAGGAATCTGTATGCCGATCGATTTTCAATTAATCTGGCTCCATTTTTATAAACTGGCCATTGCTTTTGTGTTGGCGCTGCCGATTGCGTTGAACCGGGAATATCGGGCCGAAGGAGCCGGGTTCCGCACCTTTCCGTTGGTGGCCATTGCCTCTTGTGCGTTTATGTTGGTGGGTATGGATGTATTTCCGCCGGGCGACGCTCAAGCCAGGGTGCTTTATGGAATAATCACCGGTATGGGATTTATCGGAGGCGGCTCGATCGTTAAACATTCCGGTAAAGTGGGGGGAACCGCCACGGCGGCCGGCCTTTGGAATACCGGGGCTATCGGGATCTCGGTGGCCTATCAGCGCTACGAAATTGCGATTGTGCTGTCGGTGATGGGGTTTCTTATTTTTCAGTTTTCCGACCCGCTCAAAAAGCGAAAAGGTGATTGAGTCGCAACGTTTAATGGGGCGCTTCATTTGTTTTTCCCTAATAGGCCGATTATCAAAGCGCCCAATGCAGCCCCTGCGATAAAACGCCCCATGCGGCGTCCTGCGGTTCGGGCGAAGGTGCTGTTGCCCCTGATTTGTGGTAACACGCTGACCTTATTCATTCTTAATTGTTCGATGGTCTGGCTTAGTTGTTCATGCAGCTGTTTCGTATCGAGGTCCAGTGCTTCCGCCGCCTGATACATCTGATCCACTGAAAAAGCCGATTTACCACTTTCCAGGCGACTATAGCTGGCCTGTGATAATCCCATTCGGGCGGCCATTTCGGATTGCTCTATCTCCTGATCTTTTCGCTGATTGGCTAACAGCACGCCGAGTACGGCTGAAAAGGTGGTTTGTTCAGTACTCATAACTAGGCTCTAACGATAATGGGTGATTGACAAAGCCAATCGATTACGTCTAACGTATATGCGTTAGACGTAATCATAAAGGGTTTTAGTGGATGAATGCCAGTCTTGAGGCGGGAGATTTGTTGTATCGGCGTAAAGGCCTGGTGCAGCATGCGGGGGTGTATATCGGCAATGGGCAGGTACTGCATAATCGCCCGGGTGGTGGAGTAGCGATCGAGGATTTTCAGCAGTTTGCAGACAATAAGCCGGTTAAAGTGGTGCGGGTGTCCCGCGAAAACGTGGATCTGCTGACAGAACGACTGCACGAAATTCTGGATAAGTCGGCTGGCTATCATTTGTTAGCGAATAATTGCGAGCATTTGGCCATGCTGCTGATTAAGGGCCGCCAGCATAGCCCACAGGTAAGAAGCGTGCTGCTGGGTATGATGTCCGGTGCCTTGGCCGGCAGCCGGTTACGCGGTAAAGCCTGGATATTTACCGCTTTAGCCGGAGGCGTGGGCGGATTGTTGTTTTGCAACAGCACCCGTAAGTACGACTCAATCGTTCTCGCGGCACAATCGATAGAATATCAAGCTGCCCACAATACCGAATACTAAAAATGCTGCGGTCAGAGGCACTGGAGTACCGTCATAGGCTTGCCCGACCAACGTTCCCACTGGCACGGCGAGGGTGGTCGAGACGGCGCCGCAGACCGATGCTCCCAGACCCGCGATATGCCCCAGAGGTTTCATGGCCAGGGCATTCAGGTTACCGAACTGCAAACCCAGGGAGAAAAACAAAGGGAGACAATAGGTCAGAAATAACCACAATGGCGGATGGTTCTGGAATACCAATATGAAGATCGGCAGCATAATCGCGGACAAAATAGTTTGGATAATCAACGCGCTCATGCTGACAGAATTAACGCCGTACCGTACCACCAGCTTTGAATTGACGATCGATGCAAAGCCGATTGCCAATGCGATCATTGCGAAATAGAACGGAAACGCTTTTCCGGTTTGATAATGGTCCACAAAAATTTGTTGGGCGCTGCCCAGGTAGCCGACAAAGCCTCCGAACACCATGCCCATAACCAGGATCGCCCCCACCGTTAGCTTTTCTCCCGCTATGAATTTTATGCCGGTTAAAAAGTCGCGCGGTGTCAGCCCGTTGCGGTTTTCCGGCGCCAGCGTTTCGGGTTGCCGGAGAGCAAACCAGGTCAGTGTGACGAACCCGTATATCAGAATCACTAAAAAGATCATATGCCAGGAGCCGAGCAGTAAAATGCCCTGGCCCATTAAGGGGGCCAGCGCCGGTATTAGAATAAACACTGCCATAATGAAGGACATGACTTGCGCCATGGTCGTGCCCTGAAAGCGGTCGCGGATCACCGCCATCATCACAATGCGCGGACTGGCAGCACCCAACCCCTGAAGAAAGCGACCCACCAGCATCAGATAAAAAGTGGGCGCAAACAGACAGATAACCGTTCCGATAAAGAAGATAAAAAAACCGGTGTAGATGGCAGGCTTGCGTCCGGTGGCATCCGACATGGGGCCATAAACCAACTGGCCGATACCGAGGCCGAGGAAAAGCAACGTGATCACCAATTGCTGATCGTTGTTATCGCTGAGTGCGAATTCCTGACCGATATCAGGAAGGGCGGGAAGCATGGCATCGATGGATAATGCGACCAGTGAAATCATGGCCGCAGCGATAGCAACGAACTCTGCCAGTGGGGCTGCTTTCATAGACAGCCCACCTGTGTTGGATTATAAGGCCTGGCTGAGTGCGGGTCCGACCAGATGCGGGAACAGATATTGATTAACGTCGAGCTTGGGTTTGTAATGAACAAATAAACCACCGAGAGTTGTGAACACGCGTGCCAGCATTATGAATTCAGCTGGCAATTTTTCTACCGGATCGGCTTCGGCTTTCATCATTAGCTCTTTCGCCTGTGCAGCTATCTCGGCAGGCGTGGGCCAGTAACCGTCTTCGCTGCTCAGTTTGAATGCGGCCTTTTGTATTTGAGATAAAAGGGCGTCCGCAAATGCCAATAATGTATCCGGATTGCCACTGCGGGTTTTGAAGCCCATCTTTAGCAAAGTGGTGGACATGGTATCACGTTCGCCCATTAATGCAGCACCCAGTACCTGAAAGTAGCCCTCACGAAATTCGTCGGTCAACTGCATAGTGCAGCCGAAATCCAGCAATACGAGTTCATTATTGGCGGTGACCAGAAAATTTCCTGGATGGGGGTCAGCCTGGAATACGCCGGATTGAAGCACTTGACGCAAATACAGATCCAGTAAGCGGCCCAACAAATCGGACACACCGGCAAAATCACCGTCAGCCTGTCGCTGGTCCAGCGCGGTCATCAGGGGTGTGCCGTCGATAAACTGACTCACCAGAACCTTTTTGGTGTTGTAGCGGGCAATAGGGTGGGGCACCACCACACCGTTAACCGGTTCCAGAAAATCGGCAATTTGTTGCATCCATTTTGCTTCAGTCCGGTAGTCCAGTTCTTCACGAATGGAACGCTCGATTTCTCCGGTGATGGTGTCAAGATCAGTGGGCGGCAGCATGGATTCGATGCTGTTGGCGAACAGTTTCAGCATGCCCATGTCCAAATCCATAATGTGCTCCAGGCCCGGTCGTTGAACCTTAACGGCTACCCGGCGTCCATCATGGAGTTGCGCGCTGTGCACCTGTCCTATGCTGGCTGCAGCAATGGGTTGTTGGTCAAATGAAAGGAATAGGTTTTCCAGCGTATCTTGCAACTCCGCTTCTATGGTGCTGCGAATATCGCTGAACGGAACCGGTTTTGCCTGGTCCTGTAGCACCCGCAACTCTTCTATCCAGGGCTTGGGTAGAATATCAGCCCGGGCTGATAGCAACTGACCGACCTTGAGGAAGGCGCCGCCTTGTGTCAGCGAAACGTCCCGGAATAAGCGGGCATTTTTTCGGTGCAGCTTATTAAAAGCGCGTTCCGTTTTGCGGTGTGGGATAAACGCAGATCTAATTCCCCACAACCGGTAGCTCCCGACTACTTTAGTCAGCATCCATCCGGTTTGTTTCATACGTTGAACCCGTTCGGGCCATTGCGCAGCCTGTGCCGCAATCGCTTGATACTCTTCGCGCGCACCCTCTGCACCCTGCGCTAATTTCTTCCAGGCGGTTACGGCCTGTTCGGCCAATTCCCGGCCCTGCCAAACTGTTTGTTCCAGGGCCGAAAGTGAGGCATTCATTACATTCAGCCATACCCGAAGGCCGTCCTGTCGGGGCGGCTGTGTTGAGGTTGTATCCATATTGTGCTCCTGGTCGTATGCACTTTGGTCAGTCGGTTTTGACTTTGTCATTTTTTGTAATACAAATTAAGTTATAAAAAAACCGGATCAACCGGTTGCTCGACGATATATAAAATCGTCTTCAACAATAAGGGCTAAAGCTTTTCAATGCAGTCTCCGCATAGCCAGACGGGGGCGGTACCTGGTTGCTGGCTCAGGCCTCGATAGGCCCGCTGCCCGCGTTTTAGTTGTGCGGCACATTCAATGCACAGCCCCGGTTTATTAACAATAACATCTTGCCAGGCTTCGATATTTTCAAGGGCCGGCTCCGTTGCCTGTGTTTTTTGCGGCGCATCGCCGTCACCACGAACACTGGCTGCAACCCGTTTGGCATCGCGGCTCACCTGTTCCACCAGTGCGCTGGAATCGGCAACAATATGATCCACTAGCGTAAAAGTATCCTCCAGAACATTCCGGATCAGATGAGATACTGACATACGTCGTTTTTCAGCGGCCTGTTTTAAGGTGGTTTCCAGGTCCTCCGGCACCCGAGCCTGAATAATCCGGTCCTTACGCTCTTCGTCCGACGCAGGTTTACGCCCGCGCCGGCGGGGTGATCCAGCGTCGCCCCGTGCTGGGCGATGTCTCGATGAAGGCTTGTGTGGCAAAGCCGTTACTCCTGGGACTGATGGGGGCAGGGACTCAGCCCTGAATTATTGTCATACAAAATATAACGGTAATTGGAGTGAGTCAATAGTCAGTGCTGAATGAACGGTCGGGAGGGGGTAAACAACTTTGTTTAGTTTGCACGTTTATGTGAGTTGCCAACGGCAACGCAACGATTGCGGCCTTGGTCTTTAGCTTGATATAGAGCGGAATCAGCCAATTGAATCAAGCCGGTCGGACGGAACGCCTGGTCCGGCACAACGGTGGCTATTCCCAAACTGGCGCTGATCGGCACGCGAATGCCCTGATGGGTGAATTCCAGGGATTGGATCGTGGTTCTTATTTTTTCTGCTACCGTAAACGCTTCTGCAGCATTCGTGTCCGGCAGTATGACCGCAAATTCCTCACCGCCGTAGCGCGCCACTAAATCACTTTTACGCGATATTCCATTTTGCAAAGCCAGTGCCACTGTACGCAGGCATTCATCTCCCACCAGGTGGCCATAATTGTCGTTAAATTGCTTGAAGTGGTCGATATCAATAAGTATTAGTGCAAGCGGTTTTTGTGACCGACTCGCACGGGTAATTTCTCTGTCAAGTACGTCATCGAAATAGCGACGGTTATGGACTTGAGTCAGCGAGTCTGTAACGGACAGTTTCGACATTTCCTTGTTCGCTAACTGGAGATCGCGCATCGCTTGGTGAAGCTCCTGCGTTCGCACCTGTACCCGTTTTTCTAAATCCAGGTTGGTTTCTTTTTCAAGTTTCAGGATATGTTCTTGCGCCCTTATTTTGTTTTCCCGCTCTCTGCTGATCTCCATCTGCAGAATCAGCGTTTCCTGTTGCTGCTGTTCCCGGTGCAAGCGCTCCCGGTTGATGCGGGCGGCTAACGCGATTGAGAGTAAGAGCATTTCAGCCAAAAAACCGGCCATTTGACAATATTCTGTAATTTCACTGTAAGGAGTAAAACCGGCAATCATCGAAAGGGTGGCCATGGTGAATACGATCAACGTTCCCCAGGCAACGGCGTAGTATCGGGCAGATATACTGCCAAGCGCTAGCAGCCATATAGTACCGATTACGGCACAAATGCAGGTTATTAATGAGCTTTCCAAGGCAAAGCTGGGGAACCAGCCAAGGAACACGAGGCTAAGCAGCCCGAGTGCCCAGTAGCCGACAATGACGTACCAGGCAATGGTTATCCATTTGGTGTAGGACTTTATTTCCAAAAATTCGCGAAAGAACAATGCTGCGCTAAAGAAACAGAGGTTCACGCCCAGAGCAAAGCCATTCTTGTGCATCCAGGGCAAGGTGTCCCACACATAGCGGCTGCCTATACCGGTCATCCCCAATTCATAGATGATGACTGAAATGGCATAGAACGTGTAATAAAAGTAGGTTTTTTCCCGCGTAAATATAAATAGCGACAGGTTGTATAAGGTGAGTGACAGCAGTGCGCCAAACGCCAGAAAATACCAGTTTAAGAGATTGGCATGTGCGGTTGTAAATACCTCTTGCTGCCAAATGAATATCGGTAGGAATATTTGATTCTGGCATTTAATGCGCAGGAATAATTCGGTGGATTGACCTGGTTCCAGATTGATATAAAACAGTTGGCTCGAGCTTTTTTGTCCTTTTTCCGCCAACGTGTATTGATCGGCTGCCTGGTTACCATAGCGCTCATATAATGCAATTTCCTCAAAATTGTTCCAACGGATTTCGATAAGACGCCTGACCTTAGTCGCCATTGTGTTGTGCAACTCAAAGCGGAACCACATAGGCGACGTTTGCATGCCAATGTTGATGGTTTTGCTGTGTATTTGTTGCCATTGAATCGAGGAGTCTGAAATAATCTGTGCCGGATCGAGACTTTCATGTTCTACGAAGTACGCGGTGTGTTTTGCTTGCAGGTTAATGCGGGGTGAATCGCCGATCCGGATAATTTCATTGGGCTGTACAGCAAAAGCCGATGGCGACAGCGCCAAGGCAATCACCATCAGGTGTAACAGCGTTAATGCGGACCATAAAACTCGAATCACGTGATGCGCAACTACTCAGAAAGGAATACTTCCAGTATAGGAGCAAGCGGCAACCTGGCACGGGGTATTAAAAATAGATTACCCTAATTGTGGATTTGGCTACGTATCTTTTCAGGGTGGTTACAAAGCGGGTGCAGAAAAATGTCGCTCAGAATCGGGTTAGGTAGCGGGTGCAAATTACAGACAGAATAATGGCACAAAACCGGAACAGGTACTTAACTGCGCTCTAGTTCGATGCGGTTTATCAGGCTGCCGATTCTTTCTATTTTGAGTTCGATGGTGTCGCCGGGTTTTAACCAGCAATGGTTCTCCATGGCGCAGCCATTCGGTAAAGTACCGGTGGCAAATACCTCGCCAGGATGAAGAGTTTCATCCCGGGATGCGTGCATCAGTATGTCTGTGATGGAATGCTGCATACCCGCAGTAGTGGTGGAACACACCTGCTGGTCGTTGATGAGTATCTTTGCTTTCAAAGATTGGACCACGGGTAAAATTGAATCTGCTGTAGCAACGGTGTGGGATAGGGCGTTGACAAAGTGTTTGGATTTTTGCGGACCGAAGCCACTGCGCATTTCCTGCAGCTGCACATCCCTGGCGCTAAAGTCATTCAGCACCATAAACCCCCCGATGGCCTCTCGGGCTTGTTGTTCCGTTGCGTTACGCAGTGGTTTGGTAATGACGAAAGCCAGCTCCAGTTCGTAATCAAGGAAACGGCAATAAGAGGGCCACTCAATCGTTTGATGGTCTCCAGCCAAGTTCAGATGATTACTAAAATAGTAGATTGGCTGTTGATACCAGATCGGTTTTGGCTTGAGTGGGGGAAAGGTCTTTCCAGTCACCTTTTCGAACAGCTTCACCCCGGGCAGGAATCCCGGCTTGAAATATTTAACGAACCCCCGTGCAGCATTGATGGCATGCTGTTCTGAAAGCATAAAATCCCTTAACGAGCGTATTTCAAATGGCTGGAGGCTGGTGGCGCTTGCCGGGACCAAAGCAGTCTGTTTTTCATCGCATTTCAATGCAGAACTCACCAAAGGCTTTAACGTGGCCCATTGGTCCAGTACATAGAGCATATCCTCCCTTGCGTTATCCAGGCCGGTAAGCTGGGCGACGGAATACCACAATTTGCCTTCCTTAACTGCGATCAGGTTGCTTTCCTCACACTGAAAGCGTTTTAACTGCATGTCATTGCCTCTGCTGGTTGGTTGCTATCAGATTATTGGTCGGGCGGGACTATCATTGAGTGACTAGCGATCAGGTGTGATACATAAATGTCTATTTGTGCACATTTTGCCAGAAGATTGACGGAACGGATAGTAAATATTGGCTGCTGTGATGACAGGTGGCCGCTGCGCTCCGGTGGTCGTTAGCAAACAGGGCGTAACGCGGGAGTTAAGGGGATTTGATATCGTCAAAGCTGAGGTCGTATTTGGCAAGTAGCTGCCTGATCCGGTGCGAATCATTTTGCGAACGTTTGCCGAGTCGCGATACATTGAACAGCGTGCGCCCTGCATCGGCCATGGAACCGGACTGTCTACAGGTCTCGATGAGGGCGGCTAACTTGACTTGCTCATAATAGTCCATGCTGCTGCTCTGGTTTGGCCCTATTCACCCATTTCATGCCTTTATTGCCCGTAAAAAAAGCTTAAATAAGTGGCCAGTACGGTAAACCAATAGAGTGCAGTGAAGGTGAAATGCACCTGATTGTTTTTACCAAAAATAGTACAGAAAACGCTATAGGCACGATTTTTTCCCAGGTAGAGTCCCACCACAAAAACGCCCGCCAATATCGGTAAAAGCTGATAGAGGAACTGGTAGTTATCGTAAAGAATGACGTTCTGCATATGGGTGTCATGGCGGACGAATACACTCGCTACCAAGAGATAAGAACCGGTAACGGTAACGGCGAGAAGTAGGGCGGTGCTGATACGTTGGAATAATGGCAAAGCGTTGGGTTCCGGAATTGCGATGTGGGTATTGTATTTATTTTGCAAAAAATAGAGCAGGATTTTTAACGGTATCGGCCAGTGTGTGCTGGTTTAGGGTCTTGATAAAGCTCTGCCGTGCTTCAAAGAAGTAGTGTTTCAGCTGGCAGGATTCTGTGATGGTGCAGCTGTTGGACGCGCTGTCAAAACATTCCACCAGGTCCATCGACGGTTCGAGCGTTTGCACTATATCACCCAGTCTGAGGTGCAGCGTGTTTGCTGCCAGCCGTATTCCGCCGCCTTTACCTTTGCTGCTGATAATGAAATTCTCTTGTGCCAGCTTGTGAACCACCTTTACCAAATGGTTGCGTGATATATGGTAGTGCTCGGCAATTTCCCGAACGCTGCAGGTGGTTTCCGGCCGCGCCGCAAGGTACATCAGGCTGCGTAGGCCGTAGTCGGTAAAGGAAGTTAGCTGCATAAAATGTCCTTGCAAGAGAATCCGGAATAGTATCAAATATTAAATATGTGCGAAAAATACATATTATAAATTTTGTGGAGTGATAGCGAAGATGACCACCCAGATGAAAGCCCGGATACTCAGTGAACACACCATCGCCACAGTGAAGGCAACAGCGCCTATACTTGAACAGGAGGGAGAAACCCTAACCCGCCACTTTTACCAACGCATGTTTACTCACAACCCGGAAGTGACACCATTTTTTAATCCGGCGAATCAGCAGGCCGGCTTGCAACAAAAAGCACTCGCTGGTGCGATTTGCGCCTACGCCGCCAACATCGACAACCTAGAAGTGCTGGGCAATGCGGTGGAGTTGATTGCGCAAAAGCATGTGTCGCTGCAGATTCAAGCGCAGCATTATCCGATTGTGGGAAGGCATTTGCTGGCCTCCATCAGCGAGATTCTGGGGGAGGGGGCAACCGGCGAAGTATTGGATGCCTGGGCGGAAGCCTATGGGTATTTAGCCCATATATTGGTGGGACGTGAAGCCCAGATTTACTCCGAGCACGCACAGGCGGCGGGCGGTTGGGTAGGCTTTAGGGCGTTGAACGTGGTGCGCAAAGTGGAGGAGAGTGAAGCAATAACGTCGTTTTATCTTGCGCCAGAGGTCGGCCAGCGCCTACCTGATTTTAAACCAGGACAATACATTACGGTGCGGGTGCCGACAGCGAACGGCAACACCACTATGAGAAATTACAGCTTATCTGACAAGCCTGGCCAACCCTGGTACCGCATTAGTGTTAAGCGGGAAACCGGTACCTCTGCCGGTACGCCTGACGGCTACCTATCCACCTTTTTGCATTCCACGGTGAGCGTCGGTGACAACCTGGAAATAGCCCCGCCCTGCGGTGAGTTTTTTCTGGATGTTCGGACACCGCCCCAACGCCCCCTGGTATTGCTATCGGCGGGGGTGGGTATCACGCCGATCATGAGTATGTTAGCCAGTGCGTTGGAAACGGATCCCCAGCGGCAGATTGTGTTTGTTCATGGTTGTTTGAATGAGTCCAGTCAGGCGTTTAAAGAGGCCGTAGATGATCTGGCAGCCCGGCATCCTAATCTGACCACGCATTACCGCTATAGTGATCCCAATGCACAGGGAGCGATGTTACGTAGCGGTGCCAGTGGTGGTTTGATCGACGTAGACTTGATCGAGTCGTTGTTGCCTGAACGTGATGGCGATTTCTATTTTTGTGGGCCGCAGCCGTTTATGGCGGGCATTTATCATGGGCTGAGGGCTTGGGGCGTCCCTCCTGCACAGGTGCATTTCGAGTTTTTCGGCCCAAAACAAGCACTGCAGTAAGCCATGCTGTCCGTTTCGGTTATTCGTTTAGGTTGGACCGAATTGACCGGATAGAGGATCCGAGCAACGGCAGGTGTTCATAAAAGCCACCTGCCGCATCCCAATAGTCCTGGTGCAAAACGATTTGCCCTTGTTCGTTAAAACGCAAATGTGTCATTCCGAACGAATCGATTGTGAGCGTTTTCCACCACACTTTCGATTGGGTCTGCATTTTCCAGCGCACCATCACATCGTCGCCACGTGACAGGGAATCGAGCACAGTTACCTGAGTTTTTGAAACCTCTGCCATTCCCAGCAGGTAGCGTTTTAGTTGCACACGGTCGGAAAGGGTATGGAAGGTGTCATTGAAATAAAAGTACTCTGCATAGGCCTCGTCCACTGTGTCCTGGATACTGGTCTCATTTAACGACGAAAACAGCTTTTCAAACGATTGCAGGCGGGGGTCCGACGATGGCTTGTCGAATGTTGCTGCCGGTGCCAAGTGCAGATACGTTTTGACTGGGTCGTTCTCTGCGCCGGAATTCCGCTTATCGGAGGCCGTGCAACCGGCCACCATAGTGACCACTGCTACGATACTTAACAGGATCGCTGTTCTATACTGGTTATCTCGCTTTGTTGGGCGCAATGCAGACTCCGTTCCCTTTATGTTGTGCTATCCAGTCTAATGTCCAGGAGGTGAAGCGGGCGTGACGCCGTCGCTATTGGTTCAATACCGTCGCATTCACATCGTCGTCACGCCGGGTTGGATAGGCTGGTGGTTATTATAAGGGAGTCGATATGGAGTCGATCAATCGCCTGCTATGGTGGGCTGATAATGACCGCAAAGAATTGCCGCAAGATGCAACGGGCGCGACTGGTGTGGATTGGCTAAGGGTCTGGCCCTTCGTGTTGATGCATCTGGCGTGTGGATTGGTGTTCTGGGTGGGTTACAGCCACACCGCATTGGTGGTAGCGGTGTCGTTATATTTTCTGCGCATGTTCGCCATAACTGCTTTCTACCATCGTTATTTTGCACATAAGACTTTCAATACCAGCCGCACTGTGCAATTTGTCTTTGCAGTGATCGGCACCTCTGCAACCCAGCGCGGTCCACTTTGGTGGGCTGGCCATCATCGCTGCCATCACCGGACGTCCGATACGCGTCGTGACCCTCATTCCCCCAGAAACGGGTTTTGGCAAAGTCATTGCGGGTGGTTTCTCGGTTTACAGAACTTCAAAACACCAACGCATTTAATCAAGGACTTTTCCCGCTATCCGGAACTGGTCTGGCTCGATCGTTTCGACGTACTGGTGCCTATTTTTTTGGCGATATTGTTATGGTGTACGGGTCAAATTCTAGCGGTTAACGCACCGCATCTGAATACAGACGGTTGGCAGTTGTTGGTGTGGGGATTCTTTATTTCTACGACGGTGTTGCTGCACGCAACGGTGAGTATTAATTCGTTGGCGCATCGAATTGGCAAACGCCGATTTAATACCAACGACGACTCCCGTAACAATCTCTGGCTGGCATTAATCACATTAGGAGAAGGTTGGCACAACAACCATCACTTCTATCCCGGTTCTACACGGCAGGGCTTCTTTTGGTGGGAGGTGGATATAAGCTTCTACATTTTAAAGCTGATGCAATGGAGTGGCCTGGTATGGAATTTAAAATCCGTACCGGAGAAAAAAATGAAATTGATTAAGGAGGCAGTGCGATGAGAGTGGCCATCATTGGTGGTGGTGTGTCCGGGTTAACCGCAGCGCACTATCTTTCGTGCACGCCGGGTGTTGAAGTTACCCTATACGAAGCGAACGATTACATCGGCGGGCATACAGATACTCACGAAGTCTCGATTAACGGTGAAAATGTGAGTGTCGATACCGGATTTATTGTATTTAACGAACATAATTACCCGCAGTTCACTCGCCTTTTACGGTCCCTTGGGGTGGCGTGGCAGGATACGGATATGAGTTTCAGTGCGGTCAATGAGCGTTCCGGGATGGAATATGGGGCTGAGGGATTCAAACGGCTTTTTGCCCAGAAACGGAACCTGATCAATCCGTCCTTCTATCGTATGTTGTGGGATTTGATGCGTTTTTACCGCCAGACTCCATCGGTTTTGTCTGATCAACAGCCGGACTGCACATTAGGCGAGTATCTGAAAACACAGTCGTACAGCAAAGTATTTGTCGAAAATCACATTCTACCCATGGCCAGTGCGTTGTGGTCAGCACCCACTGACACCGTAGCGCAATTTCCTTTAAAGTATTTTATCGCCTTTATGCACAACCACCGTATGCTACAACTGGAAGGGCGACCGCAATGGAAAACCATTTGCGGTGGCTCTCGTCGCTACGTTGATGAGATCGTGCGCCGCTGCACCGGAGAAATACGGACCAGTTGTCCTGTTACAGATGTATCCCGTTCCCGTAGTGGTGTCCGGGTCACAACGCAAGAATACGGCAGTGAGAAGTTTGATAAGGTGATTTTTGCCTGCCACAGTGACCAGGCATTAGGCTTATTAAAAGAGCCCACCGATGCGGAAATCGATATCCTTGGCGCCATTCATTACCAGAAAAACCGGGTGGTCCTGCATACCGACGCCCGTTATATGCCGAAGAACAGGGCCGCGTGGGCAAGCTGGAATGCGCGCGTTTCCGATACGTTGGTCAGCCATTGCAGTGTGAGTTACTGGATGAATTTATTACAGGGGCTGGACTGCGATCGGCCGCTAATCGTGACTTTAAATCCCGCTCAGAATGGCGCCATGGCACTGGACCCGGAATGTGTTCTGGCCAAACGCACCTATCATCACCCGGTCTACACTCACCAGACTCTGGCAGCGCAACAAAGGCGCGATGAAATTAACGGCGTTAACAATACGTTCTATTGTGGTGCCTATTGGGGGTGGGGATTTCATGAGGATGGCGTGACGAGTGCTTTGGACTGCATCAATCGGATCCAACGGGGAGATCAGCATGTTGCAGCATAGCGCTTTGTGTGAAGGCACGATCTATCATGTCAGGCAAAAGCCGCGTCGCCATGCGTTTCAGTATAAAAGTAGTATGGTGTGGTTGGATCTGGACGAAATAGACCAACTGAGCGCATTGCCGTTTTGGTCGGCCACCCGGCGGGCCCTTACCCGGTTTTACCGCAACGATTATCTGGCACCGCATACGATGGAGCTTAAGCAAGCGGTATATCATCTGCTAACAACGAACAGTATCGTGCCTGAACCCGGTAGGGTTGTTTTGTTAACCCAGCTCAGGAGTTGGGGGCACAGTTTTAACCCGGTTTCCTTCTACTTTTGTTATAACCAGTCGAATGAACTCTACGCCATCGTGGCTGAGATTACCAATACACCCTGGCGTGAACGTCATCAGTACGTGCTTCGCTGTGACCAGTTACATAAGTATTATTTTGAGTTCGATAAACAGTTTCATGTGTCGCCCTTTATGCCGATGACGTTGCGTTACTTCTGGAATTTTCGTTTGGAGGGAGACAGCATCGCGATCGATATGAGTTTGAAAGAGGGTAAGGAAACGGTATTTCGTTCTGCACTGAACCTACGAAAAAAGCCTTTAACCCGAGCCCGGGCCGCTTGCAGCAGCGTGCTTTTCCCTTTTCGGTGTCTGCGTGTATTGGCAGCGATATATTGGCAAGCGTTGCGTCTGTGGCTGAAGAAAATACCGCAGTATGATCACCCTGAATCCGCAGATTCCGCTTCACATCATTAAAGGAGAGTTAGCATGTTGGTCTATGAAAACCAGAAAAAATCAACCCGCCAGTCGTCATGGGCAAAGCGATTCTTCTTTAAACTGTGCCGCGATTTCAAACACGGGGAGCTGATTGTTTACGATGAGGGTGAAACATATAATCTGGGCCAGCCCTCGGTAGATCAACTGCAGGTTTCTCTGACTGTCCGCAACAGTAAAACATACCAGATGTTGCTGCTGGGTGGCAGCAACGGCGCTGCGGAAGCGTATATTCAGGGTTATTGGGAAACCGATGATCTTACCGGGCTGATCCGGTTGATGCTTCGCAACCGCAGTCAGCTGGATGCGATGGAAGGGGGTCTTGCAGTTATTACCCAGTTTGCTTCGCGGATCTGGCATGCGTTCAATCGGAACACCAAAAGCGGATCTGACAAAAATATTGCGGCACATTACGATCTGGGGAACACGTTCTTTGAATTGTTCCTGGATAGCAATCTGATGTATTCATCGGCGTTGTTCTACCGCGGAGACGAAACCCTGGAGCAGGCCTCTCGGGCCAAGTTAAAACGCATATGTGAGAAGCTCGAATTGAGTCCGCAAGACCACGTTATTGAAATCGGCAGCGGTTGGGGAGGCATGGCAATCTATGCCGCACGACACTACGGTTGCAAGGTGACTACGACTACGATATCGAAGGAACAGTATTTGGCAACAATAGAGCGGGTTTCAGCGGCGGGTTTGAGTGATCGGATTTCGGTGCTAAAGCAGGACTATCGAGAACTTGAAGGTCAATACGACAAATTGGTCTCAATAGAAATGGTAGAAGCCGTAGGGCATCAGTATCTGGATGGCTATTTCAAAAAGATCAGTCGGTTATTGAAAGCCGATGGTTGTGCTGTTATACAGGCGATAACCATAGATGATGGTCTATATAAGCAAGCGTTGCACAGCGTCGATTTTATAAAACGTTATATTTTCCCCGGCAGTTTTATTCCCTGTGTCAGTGTATTGAATCAAAGCGCAGCACAATCGGGTTTAAAACTGTTTAACCTTGAAGACATCGGGTCGAGCTATGCGCTGACTCTACAGGCCTGGCGTCATCGCTTTCATCAGCAATTGAACAGTGTGCGGGCGCAAGGCTTCGATGAACGTTTTATTCGCATGTGGGATTTTTATTTATGCTATTGCGAAGGGGGCTTCCTGGAACGAACCATCAGCGATGTGCAGTTGACGTTCGTTAAACCCGGAAACCGGCAACCGCAATGGCTGGGTAGCCACTGAGGCTCTATGGATATGCACGTGCTCAAGTTAACCGCACTGCTCTTGATCGCGGTTTTTATCGTCGGCTGGTGGCATCAGGAACAGCGGAAGAATGCTGCCTGGGTCGATGTGATATGGGCGTTCGGCGTGGCCGCTGTAGCACTGATCTACGTTATTGTCGGCAATGGTGATGAAGCGCTGAGGTGGCTGACTGGCGTCATCTATGTCGTTTGGTTTGGCCGTCTCGGCTGGCATCTGGCGCGCCGCGTAGCCGAGGCTCCTCAAGAGGACGGACGTTACGGGTATCTGCGTCAATGGGCGGGGCCGCGTGCATCGCTGGTATTTTTTGCATTTTATTTAACCCAGGCAAGTTGGGTGTGGTTGTTCACCTTGCCGGCCTGGTTATTGGCTCAGGGTGATTGGCCCGGCGCGGGATGGGCTTTGCTGGCGCTCCTGGTCGCCGCGGTGGCGTGGGTGGGTGAATCTTTGGCGGACCACCAACTACAGAAGTTCAAAGCGGAGCCGGCAAACCGCGTAAAAACCTGTCGGGCCGGGTTTTGGTATTACAGCCGTCATCCCAATTATTTTTTTGAGTGGTGCCATTGGTTTGTTTACCCGTTACTGGGAATAGCGACCGCCGGAGGGGCATGGCTATGGCTGGCCCCCCTCATGATGTTTGTATTTTTGTATTTCGTCACCGGCATTCCGTTTACAGAAAAGCAGGCGCTACGGTCACGGGGCGAGGATTACCGTGCCTATCAGCATACAACACCGATGTTTTTTCCCTGGAAACCGAAACCGGGTGCGACCGGTACACGTCGTTAGGAGGCGTAATAGATGATCATTAATTTGGCAGAAAAAGGGTGGATGCCCGATGCGCTTATCCGCTTCGGCATCCGGCGGCTTTGTGAGGAGCGTTTACGGGATGAAACCCTGCGTATGACCCGGAGCCAAGGGCAGACCTATCGTGATTATTTGCAATCGCTACGTGAAAGTCCCATTGCCACTGAAACGGATGCGGCCAATGAGCAGCACTATGAAGTGCCTTCCGGGTTTTATCAATTGGTGTTGGGGCCGCATTTAAAATACAGCAGTTGTTGGTGGGATGAGGGTGTCCGTACACTGGGAGAAGCAGAGCAGGCGATGCTGCAAAAGTACGCCGAGCGGGCACAGCTAAGGGATGGACAGCACATTCTCGAACTTGGTTGTGGCTGGGGTTCGCTAACCTTGTGGATGGCACAACGGTTTCCCCGTTCCCAAATCGTCGCGGTTTCCAATTCCAGCAGTCAGCGTGAATATATCGTCGGGCAAGCGCATCGGCTCAAATTAGCCAACGTCAACGTAATAACCTCCGACGTCAATGATCTGCAGCTGGACCAAACCTTTGACCGGGTTGTCTCTGTTGAAATGTTTGAGCACGTACGTAATTATCAAAAACTGATGCAGCATATCAGTCAGTGGCTGGCGGATGACGGATTGCTGTTTGTGCATATTTTTGGACACCAGGAATTGCTCTATCCTTTTGAAACAGAGGGTGATAAGAACTGGATGGGAAAGTATTTTTTTACCGGTGGCCAGATGCCTTCGGCAGATACATTACCTCAGTTTCAGGATCACCTCGGTTTAATCAATCAATGGTCTGTGCCGGGGTATCATTATCAGAAAACAGCCCGGGCCTGGCTGGATAACCTGGATCGTAACAGAGCCGCGGTCTATGATCTGTTTTGTGATTCTTATGGCCAGGGCCAAGCCGATATCTGGATTCAGCGTTGGCGCATGTTTTTTATGTCGTGCGAAGAATTATTCGGTTATCGCTACGGTAAGGAATGGTTAGTTTTCCACTACCTTTTTGCCAAACTCCCTTAAGCGGGCGACCATTCTCAGACCAAGCAGCGAAATAAACATGGCTTACTCATTACCGAAAAAAAGAAAAGGCATTCAATCGCGCCTGATTCGTGTGTTTGCGATGCAGGCAACGTTAGTGAGTGTCGCTACTGCGTTGGGGGTATTCGCTGCCTACAAAATTGCGGAAAATGTGTTGGTAAAAGAAGCCTTGACCAGTGAAGCCGAACATTATTTTCAACTCGAACAGGCGTATGGCGAATACCCGTTGCCCAATACTAAAAATATGCGCGGTTATAAAGCGCACCTGGACAAGCTTGGTAGCTTACCCGCAGCACTTCAGCCTTTACCTCCGGGCTATGGGCGGCAGCAAATTGATGGAAAGTCGCCTTTGGTATTGGTCACAGAACGAAACGGGGAGCGTCTGTATTTACTGTTCAAGGAAGAACAGGTCTCTAAGCTTGCGATATTTTTCGGCGTCGCACCGTTAACGTTGGTGCTGATCCTGATTTACTCTGCGTCCTGGTTTACTTTTCGTCAATCGCAACGTGTTATTTCTCCCGTGGTGAAACTGGCGAAGGTGGTTGAGGCGGCCAATGTCACCGACAGTCAACATCTTGATCAGGCACTCAAGCCTTTTCACGAGGTGGATGCGGATATCGACAGTTTGGCGACCGCCATCGAACACTTTACCTTTCGTTTGCAATCCTTTGTTGAACGCGAGCGAACCTTTACTCGCGATGCGTCTCATGAATTGCGCACTCCGTTAGCGGTGCTGAAGGGGTCGCTGGATGTGTTGGATCAAATGGAAACGTTTACAGAAAAAGGCGCAACGGTCGTGATGCGCATGCGGCAAACCATTGATGATATGGTGAGTCTGTCGGAAACGCTGTTGATGTTGGCACGGGAAGACGATGGCAAGCTGGATAAGGTCAACATCGTGATCAATGATCTGATCGCCACCCTGGTGACCGGTGTCGTCGCATCTGTCAGCGAAGGCGTGCAGGAGACACGCAGTACCGCTATTGATGTTGTCAATGAGTCTCGATTCGAAGTTCTTGCTCCGGATAAAGTGCTCAATATCCTGTTCACCAATCTGCTTAAGAACGCGCTGGTTCATGGCGCCGGAGCAGCCGTCACGATTCGCATCGGCGCGGAGTCAGTGACCGTGCAGGACGAAGGGCCGGGAATGAATTCCGAGATGCAAAAGAAAGTATTGCAGCCGTTTTATCGTAGTGCCAATGATGGCAAGGGACACGGTTTGGGACTGTCTATTGTGGACCGGTTGTGCCAACGGTTCGGCTGGCAGCTGGAGATCGCCAGCGAGCCGGGTAAGGGCAGCGCTATAACGGTTTATTTCCCCCGAGCCCGCATGTTGTAAATCAAGTTGCAGGGGTTACCAGTTTTACACCCACACCGGGGTAAGTTTGAATCATGGGCTGCGCAAACGGTTTGTCGATGGCTTTCCTAAGCTGATATATATGGCTCCTAAGGGCGTCACTGTCCGGGATCATGTCGCCCCAGAGCTCTCTTTCCAGTGCTTCCCGCTTCACCATGGCAGGGCTTTCGCGCATGAGTATTTTCAAAATCCTGAACCCGGTCGGTTTCAGTGGCAGGTCCCGCCCTTGTCTGGTGGCCGTCATGCTACGGGGATTCAGGATCAGATCGCCCACTTGCAGGGTCTGCTGTTCCAATTCACCCCTTTGACGCCGGATCAGGGCTTGCAGGCGGACATCCAGCTCCGGCAGATCGAACGGCTTGACCAGGTAATCGTCCGCACCATTTTGAAAACCACGCAACTTGTCCTCTAACTGATCGCGGGCAGTCAGCATCAGGATCGGTGTGCTGATCAGGGCTTCAGCGCGCAGTTTGTGGCAGATTTCAAAGCCATTGATACCAGGAAGCAGTATATCCAGCACGATGGCGTCGTATTGATTGGTGGTTGCCAGATGCAGAGCGGATAGACCGTCGGCAGAATAATCCAATGTATAGCCAGCATTTTCCAAATACAGGATAACCGTTTCGGCCAGGGGTTTGTGGTCTTCAACTAACAGGATGGTGGCGACAAAGTCTTCTGCAGGCATGCCGTATTCCCAAATGAATATAAAGTGCGGAGTTGCAATTAATGCCCTCTTATCCAGAGTGCTATTATTGTTTCATACTACTGTAGCATGAACATTTCTTCCCCTGAAGTCGCTTGATTTCTGTTACTATGCGGGCCATTCATTTTTCGTTCAGGAAGTCTCTGCCCGTGTTATCGCTACTCGATTTGCCCCTCGAACCAGCACTACTAAAAGCGACCGAGAATCTGGGTTTCAACAGCGCCACCGAGGTGCAATCCCTGGCCATCCCCGCCATCCTGGAGGGCAGCGACGTTATGGTGTCTGCGCCGACTGGCAGTGGTAAGACTGCGGCTTTTCTGTTGCCGTTGTTACATCGCCTGATGAACATACGCTCTCCTTATAAGGTTAGCCGGGCGCTGATTTTGCTACCGACCCGTGAGCTGGCATTGCAAACCCTGGATCACTTGCAGAAGCTGGCTGAATTCACCGAGATCAAAGCCGCCCTGATCATCGGTGGTGAGTCTTTCAAAAAGCAGCTCAGTACGCTGGGAAAAAATCCGGAAGTACTTATCGCTACGCCGGGCAGGCTGGTAGAGCACATTGAGTCGGAGTCGATGGATCTGGGCAGCATTGAATTTTTGTTGCTGGATGAGGCGGACCGGATGCTGCAAATGGGGTTTGCGGAAGACCTCAAAGTCATTTCATCGCAATGTCGAGCAAAACGCCAGAACCTGCTGTTCTCTGCGACCTTGGATCACGAGAGTATGAGTCCTATCCGGGCGCAGTTTGTTGATCCGGTTTCCATCGAAGTGGGCTCTCAAAAAGCAGACCATAGTCACATAGTACAGCAGTTGGTGTTGTCGGACGATCGCAAGCACAAAGAAGCGCTCACGTTTGCCCTGATCGAAGAGGAGCAAGCGGATAAGGTGTTTGTATTCTGCTCCAGTCGTTTGCAGTGCGAACAGCTCAGTAGCTTTCTGCGATATAAAAAACTCAAGGTCAGCTATATACACGGTGAGCTGAATCAAAGCTTGCGCAAAAAAGTCATGACCGAATTCAGGCAACAACGAATTCAGGTACTGGTGGCGACGGACCTGGCAGCAAGAGGCCTGGATATAGAGGGGGTTGGGCTGGTTATTAATTATTCTGTAGCTCGTACCGGTGATGATCATGCACACCGGGTGGGCAGAACGGGACGGGCAGGCCAGGAAGGGAAGGCGGTTTCCCTGATCTCTGATTTGGAGTGGAATAAAATGGCCAGTATCCAACGTTATTTGGGCATAACTTTGAGGCGTCGTGTCGTGCAGGGCCTGAAAGCCCAGTATACCGGGCCTAAAAAGCTCAAGAATTCAGGTAAGGCTGCAGGCACCAAAAAGAAAAAGAAGAAAATAAAAACGGGTGCCGTGAAAAAGAAAGCCAAAAAGGGATAAATCAGTGCTTACTCAGGCTAATTGTGAGCTTGATTACAGTCTATAGGGGTGTAGTATGGTATTTTTCTGTTCAACCCTGAATGAAGTTTGTCTTCAGTAAACACAGACAACCTACAATACAAAAGGAATTTGCTATGTGGACCAAACCAACTTATCAGAACGTTCGTCTCGGCTTTGAAATCACGATGTATTTCTCAGTCCGTTGAATACTTGGTTCGCTAACCTGATTTAACTCAGTCCGAGCCTGTCCTTCCGGATTTTCACTTTTAGCAGCGGCGCCGTGGGTGTTAGCTGCTTTTGGTTTTATCCGTTATTTTTCTTCTGACGTCTAATGTTGTTTTCCGATGTATATCCGAATTTTAGGTTCTGCTGCCGGTGGCGGGTTTCCGCAGTGGAATTGTAATTGCCCGAACTGCCGTGGCGTACGCAAGGGTACGCTGAATGCGCTGCCCAGAACCCAGTCTTCCATTGCGGTCAGTGCAGATGGTGTGGCGTGGGTGTTATTCAATACCTCACCGGACATTCTGACACAACTTGCTGCCAACCCCGATTTGCAACCCGCGCGGCAATTGCGTGATACCGCCATTAAAGCCATTGTGTTTATGGACAGTCAGATCGATCATACCACCGGTTTACTGATGCTGCGGGAAGGTTGTCCTCATGAAGTCTATTGTACGGATATGGTGTATGAGGATCTTACGACCGGTTTTCCGTTGTTTAATATGCTCAAGCACTGGAATGGGGGAATCAACCGATTTGATATTCCTTTGGATGGGGAATCCTTTGCCATCGGGGGGATAGAACATCTCCGTTTTACTGCGATTCCTGTTTCCGGCAAGGCGCCGCCTTACAGCCCGCATCGCCAGGATCCGCATGTCGGCGATAACATCGGTATTTTGGTGACCGATGAGCGTAGCGGCAAAACGTTGTTTTATGCACCGGGCCTCGGTCAAATGACGTCGTTAACCCTGGAATGCATGGCGGCGGCGGATTGTTTGTTGGTGGACGGAACATTCTGGCAGGAAGATGAGATGGCGGTGGCGGGGCTGGGTGATCGCAAGGCCGCGGACATGGGCCATTTGCCGCAATCCGGACCGCAGGGTATGTTGAATTTGTTAGGTTCCATGTCCAAGCCCCGCAAAATTCTGATTCACATCAATAACACCAACCCCATACTCGACGAAAATTCCCCGCAACGAATGCAGGTACAGGCAGAGGGCGTGGAAGTGGCTTACGACGGTATGCGCATAGAGTTGAATTGATCATGGATAACGAATCGAGCGCGCCCGATCAACCAACGCTTCACCGTGCTTTTCATGTGAATAGTCATTATCGTCTGCAGTGGGAAGAAGCCCAGCAATGCCACGTGTTGCTGTATCCGGAGGGCATGGTGCGCCTCAGTGCAACCGCTACAGAAATTTTACAACGTTGTCTGGAGCCGGTCACTCTTTCGGCCTTGGTGACCCGGTTATGTGCTGCATTTGCAGATGCACCGGCGGATGTAATAGCGCAGGATGTAGAAGAGTTCGTCGCGGATGCGCTGCAGCAAGGCTGGCTGGTTGATGCCGGCTGAATCATTTTTTAACAGCGCCCGTCCGATCCCGCTGTGGTTGTTGGCGGAGCTGACTTACGCCTGCCCATTGCAATGCCCCTACTGTTCGAATCCAACGGATTTTTATCGTAGCCGTAAGCACGAGCTGAATACGGCGCAATGGATTGATGTTTTGCAGCAGGCACGAAAGTTAGGTGCAGTGCAATTGGGCTTATCCGGTGGCGAGCCGTTGTTGCGCCAGGATCTGCCAGAAATTTTGGCGGCGGCGAAATCGCTTGGATATTTCTGTAATCTGATTACCTCCGCCGTTGGTCTAACCACGGAGAAGCTGGATCAGTTTAAACGGCTCGGTCTGGATCATATCCAGATTAGCTTTCAGGGTAGCGATCGCGAAACCAATCACCGTTTTGGCGGTACTGATAGTTTTGATCACAAGCTGGCGATGACCCGGAGTGTGATCGAGCGTCAGATCGCCCTGGGTCTGAACTTTGTTTTACATCGCCATAACCTGCATCAGGTTCCTGATTTTTTGCGACTGGCTGCTTCCTTGGGTGCCCAATTTGTCGAGCTGGCGAATACGCAATATTACGGCTGGGCTTTGCAGAACCGGCAGCAACTGTTGCCTACTCGTGAACAGCTTCAAAAGGCAGAAGAGCAAACCAATGACTTTCGTAAGCAGCATCCGGCGATGGACGTGTTTTTTGTCGCCCCTGATTATTATGAAACCCGTCCGAAAAAATGCTGCAATGGTTGGGCCACCACGTTTATGACGGTAGCACCTGATGGAGACGTTTTACCCTGTCAGAGCGCCAGGGTGATACCCGGTTTAGCCATTCCCAATGTAAAGCAGGCGTCCCTGCAAAGCATTTGGCATGATTCGGCGGCTTTTAATCAATTCCGCGGTACGCAATGGATGCAGGAGCCGTGCAAGAGCTGTCCGGAAAAAGAGGCGGATCTGGGAGGTTGTCGTTGTCAGGCGTTCTTGCTGACCGGGGATGTGCACGCCGCCGATCCCGTGTGTGAATTATCGCCGCAGCACCATTTGATTACCGATTTCCTGGTACAAGCCACGGAAAAGGAGTCCCTGTCAACACTGGCGTCTTCACGGCCGCATTCCGATGCCGTCGATAAAATCGTCTGGCGCAACAGCCGCAATGGGAAAGCCTTGGCAGATTGCCCCGAATAAACTTAAAAAGTCCGTCATTAGCAGAGCCTATTTCTTATGAACACGCCTTTAACCAAGCAGCAGTTCGAACAGGCCTTGAGAGCAAAAGGTCGCCTGTACCATATTTACCATCCGTTTCAAGTGCGGATGAATCAGGGGTTGTGTACGCAGCAGGAGATTCAAGGCTGGGTTGCCAATCGTTATTACTATCAGGTTAATATTCCCCTAAAGGATGCGGCAATACTGGCGAATTGTACTGACCGGGACGTGCGCAGAGAGTGGGTTCAGCGCATCCTGGATCACGATGGTGCCGACGGAGAAGAGGGTGGTATCGAAGCCTGGTTACGATTGGGCGAAGCGGTTGGAATGTCCCGTGAAGACATCGTTTCCCAGCAACGTGTATTGCCCGGCGTTCGCTTTGCCTGCGATGCCTATGTTAACTTTGCTCGCCGTGCCAGCTGGCAGGAGGCCGCTTGCTCTTCGTTGACGGAGTTGTTTGCACCGGAAATTCACCGCAGCCGATTGGATAACTGGCCGCAGCATTACCGCTGGATTGAGCCGCAGGGCTATCAGTATTTCCAATCCCGTTTGTCTCAGGCACGCCGGGATGTGGAGCACGGTCTCCGTATCACCTTGGATTATTTTGAGACCCGCGAAGCGCAAAATCATGCGCTTTCTATTCTGCAATTCAAACTGGATGTACTTTGGAGCATGCTGGACGCGATGCACATGGCCTATGTACATCAGCAGCCCCCTTTTCACAGTTGCCCTTTAGACGTATCGCACTGAAACGCGAATCAAAACCTCATCTAAAGACAAAAAAGGCAGACTGGTTTCTCAGCCTGCCTTTTTTGTTGCTGATCAAAGGCTACCAGTAAGTGGCTCTCAGATACTCCGCGATAGCCGTTGCGCATTGCGTATCGCAGGAGCCTGGATTGCGTGGTGGCATCGTGTCAGTGGTTTCCCCTACGAAGCCTTCGAAGTCCGTCGCCTGATCCAGTGCGGGAAAGGTGCCGCCCTGTGCCTGGTCACCATGACATCCCGAGCACTGCTGCTCATATAGCTCGGCGCCGACTGTGAAATCCGGCTCGGTGGGCTCTGTCGGGTCAACCGGGTCTGTGGGTTCTTCCGGCTCGGTGGGCTCTGTCGGGTCGACCGGGTCTGTAGGTTCTTCCGGGTCTGTGGGCTCGCTTGATTCAGGCAAACCGAGTACGAAGGTCGCGTTTCCGGGGCCGCCCTGGTATTGGGTTTCACCGCCAAACACGTTGTAGCCTGAGTTGATCAACAGATTACTGCCGCCGATCACTGGCCCGACTGAGTCGATGGTGCCGCCGCTGCCCAGGATGCCGTTGATGCCCTGCACACGGGTGTCTGTGTCGAACGTCCACAAGGGTGTGCCGTCACTGGACTTAAATGCGTGCATTACACCATCCAGTGAGCCTGCGAAAACAACATCATTGGTCACGGCGACAGACGCGGAGAAAGAGGAGTTGAATTCTTCGCCCTGGTACATATGGGTAGGGTGTTGTTCCCAAAGGATGTCACCGGTGTTCAGGTCCAATGCAAATACCCCGGGTCGTTCTTCATCCGGCATGGCGATGTCCGGATCAATCAACGCTGGGGCTTTATCAGCAATCCCCACGTAAACTCGACTCGCATCCGCTGCCATATTCCAGTGAACACCGCCCAGCTTGCTGCCCACGCCGAGTTGACGTTTCCAGTTTAATGCACCGCTTTCCGGATTCAGGGAGTAGACGGTGCCGCTTTTGTCACCGGCTATGAGTGTGCGTCCATCCTGCACCAGAATCGGTGAAGCACCGAAGTCAAAATCCAGCCCGGTTAACGAGTCGTCATTGAAGAGCGTCCAAACGTCTCCCGTCCGGGCCTGGAATATCCATTTTTCTTTGCCCGTGTCCAGATCCACTGCGATGATCGCGTCCGAGGTCATCGTAGCGGGTTCAGAATAGTTCTGGCCAGTGCCGAAATAAACCGAGTTGCGTGCGACATCAATGGTCGGAGTCGACCAGACCGGTGCCCCGCTCGGGCCTTGGAAATCGCCATAGATCATCGCTGCTTCGGTGGTATGGTATTGCCATAGATCCATGCCGGTAAGGGCGTCGTAGGCACGTACCATACCGTGATTATCACAGCACGGTTCAACGATCGGTGTGAATACCTCGATACTGCTAACAGGTACAATCAATTTGCCGTCATGGAACAGCATACCGCCGGTTAACATCTGGCGTGCCTGGCTCGGTTCGCTGTCGTCGATACCGGCGAAATCCTTCCAGCGTAATTGACCGGATTTTGCGTCCACTGCATGGACACTGCCGTCTCGATCTCCGACAAACACCATGCCGATACTGGGTTCATAGAGAACGGATGAAGTCCGCAGTTCGAACTCACTTTCGTACTGCCAATATTCACAACCTGTGGTGCGATTGACGGCATGTAGGCTGTTGCTTCCGATCACGAACACGGCTTGCTCTGTTACTGCTGGTGCACCACGTTTGGATTCCGTGTTCGGGGCAACGTGTGCAAATTTGAATTCGAGCTGATCGACATTAGAAGAGTTAATGGCCGATACCGCGTTGCGGGTGTTTTCCAGATCAAAGCCCAGGCTATTGGATAGAATGGGAGCAGACAAATCGACACTGTCAGTACAGCGGCCAGCGTCCGGCGTGCCTTCGCCCAGAATCGGTCCTGTTGGCTCCGGGTCCACTGGATCGGTCGGTTCTTCCGGGTCGGTATCACCCCAATAAGTTAGCGCCAGGTATTCCACAATTTCAGTCGCACAATCGAGATCACAGGCGGAGGGGTCGATTGGCGGCATTGTGTTATGGGTAGCAGTAATCGCGGCCGCTTTATTCAGGGGCACGTTTAAGGGGACGCCAATTGGATCACCTTCAGCCGTTTCACCATGGCAGCTGGCACATTGGAACAGATACTGTTGTTGACCTGCAGTAACATCAGGTCCCTCACCAGGATCGGTAGGATCAGTAGGATCAGGCCGTTCGCCTTTCAGTTTGATATTCTGAACCCGATAACTTTCAAAGAAACTGCTGGTATCGACAGAAAAATGAAGCGTCAGGGTTTGTGCATTTTGCGGTATACCGTTCAACGCAAAAGTCGCGTTTCCGTTTGCAGAATTAGTAGATGAAAGTGTCACCAACTCAGATCCATCTACTGAATAAGCGGCCATGCCGGATTCATCGTTGTCCAATCGGTTGGTGAAATGCTGGAAGGAAATCTCCAGATTTTGATAGCCCTCGATCTGAATCGGGTGAGAGGTTATGGCGCCATCACTGCTGCCCCAAAATCCGCCTCGTAATCGAACGCCATTGCTTCCGACCGAAAGGCTTCCGGAGTCAGTGAACTGCTGCAGGGAATCGAGTTTGTCTTCAAAAATTAATTCTTTGGCGTGAAGGGTGTTGCTCAGGGTAAGTGAACCTAGCGCGATCACCAGCATCCCCGCATGCCGGAGTGATCTTTGGCGATTATCCATCATCGCTCTCCTGTCGGTAGAATGGATTACAGATTTTTGGGTGCTAAAACGTGGTGCAAATTAAAAATACAATAATATTTAATAGAGTCTTCCAAGCGCATTATAGAAAGTTGGGTGTGCAGTAAAACGCAAAAATAATTTTAGTTTTGTATTTGAGGGGTCGATCACAGAGTCTTAAACCAGTGAAATTTTCGAGGCTAATAAGAGAAAAATATAACGTGTTTCGTGAGGTGCGAAAGCAGGTTGAAGTGGACAAATCCGGTGGCGCTTTGTCGTTTTCAGTGCATTAAAAGGTGCGAATATTAAATGAGGTGATCGGTCATTGATTTGTGTGAAGAATACAAACCAATGACCGATACCGGTTAAATTTTTATGAATGGAACGACCTAAGCATCAGAGACGGAAATTTGCACCAAACAAAAAGGTATCCAGATCGCCGCCGTCATAGTCTGAATTTTCGTATGAACCGTACAGTTCAAGATTGGGTTGGGGAAAATAGCTGACCTGGAGCGTGAGATCCTGGCTGTCTTGACTGGAGTTGTCATCAACGCTGGTATCGGCAAACCCCAGCCCCAATCCGAGATCGTAATTTATAAAGTACATCGCGCTCAGGTCAATAATCCGGATGTCCCCCAATGTGAGCGAGGCGGTGCCCATAATATTGCCGTTAGTACCCAGCGAATATAGATTTTCATAGGCGGCATGCAATAGGAATTCGTCGTCACCTCCAGTCGTGTAACGGATCAGTCCGCCTTCAACAGTCGAGGTATCGGTAAGATACATACCGCCCAGGACGGTTAATATATCAACGTTACCGGCAACCAATGATCCGTCTATAAAGTACCCTTTAACCGGATCAAACAGATAACGACCACTGACGGTCATGTCTTCATCGTCGTCTCCATTGTCCGAATAATCGAAACTGGCGTACGACGATTTTGCCAAAAATGGGTAGGCTTTGCGTGGACCATCCTGGTCTGCCACATTTTCCATATACACGGTGCCGCTTAGAGAAAAAATGGTGTCATCGTCGTTCGGGCTGTCTACTCTGCCAAAATCGCCGCCCACTTCGTATTGATAGGCAAACGCAGAGGCACTGCACATAAGGGTACTAGCGACGGTAAATTTCAAAATGTTTTGTTTTATCATGGTCTACTCCTGAGGCATTCCATACCGGATTAAAATTGGCCGGTATTATACTGCTTCGAGTCCAGCTTCTGGAGAAATTCTGGTAACGAAATTTTAACCGGATGTCGATAAGCGGCAAACAAACGGATTATTTTTGAGCCATATGTTCCAGACAGTCGAGTAAATCGTCGCACCGTTGTTTCAGGTTATTCGTAGTGAGGAGTGATTGCTTCGTAGACGATGCCAGTGGCAGCAGCATGATCAAATAGTTCATGAGTTGCTGGGAATCAAGCTTGTGCGGGTCGGTGATTAATTTATTCATGCCGCTCAATTCCAGTAATTCTTTTAGTAGCTCGCGGAATGGTTGCGGCGGATCTGCTGAGAGTTCACCTTCATCGGAAATGACATGTGATGTGCCTATCCATAGCCCGTTGTCCTGCAGCCGGATTTGTTCCAGCTGTTGGCGTGTTTGCCCTTCGATGGTGATCGACAGCAATCCGTTGCCCAGTTGGCCGAAATCAGTAATGACAACATAGGTTCCCACTAAATAGAAGGGGACGTTGTCGTCGGCAGCCTGCCCGGGCCGGTTGACTTCCTGTTGTTCCGAGCCGGGGCAAAGTAACGCCACGATAAACCCGCTGCCCTGGCGCATACAGCGAGACACCATATCCAGATAGCGTTGTTCAAAAATCTGAAGGTGCATTTTGCAGCCGGGGAAAATAGGGGTGTTCAGAGGAAAAATAGGCGTTAGCTCGGAACTTTGCATTCGATACTCCTTCTTCGAATCGGCATAAGGGGGGCATTGCGTATGCCCTAGGGGGACCATCCCAGAACCGATTTGTAGAAATCAACGGTCTCTGCAACCACTTTGTCCGCGTAGAAGGTGTTCTTGGCCTTGATATAAGCCCGCTCTACGAGGTTGTTTCTGAATTCTTGATCAGTTATCAGCTTGTGAATTTGTTGGCGGCAGCCTTCAATATCACCGGCCTCAAAAAGCAATCCACAGTCTCCGTTTTCAAGCTGGTCAGGTACACCGCAGATTCGGGTTGCAGCGACCGCTACTTTTGCCGCCATTGCTTGCTGAATGACCATCGGTGCCGTCTCTTGATAGGAGGGCAGAACCAGCATGGACGCTTTTGAAAACTCCTCCAAAATCTGAGTTTCATTGATCAGACCAAGAAATTCAACTCGATCCTCGAGCTTGAGCTGCTTTATCAGTAACTTAATCTGGTTAACGTAGGCTTCGTCGTTGAGCGCACCTGCCAGAAACAGCTTGAATTCCAGGCTCTTGTCCAGCGTACCGAGTGCCTGAATCAAGTCAGTTATACCTTTCCTGCGGATCAACTTGCCAGCGTACAAAATCCGCCCCGGCTCTTCCTGGCGAACCACTTCATAGAACTTGTTCTTGATGGGGTTCGGGATATGAACGCATTTTCCTTTTAATCGATCCCCGTAATGACGTTTTACATAAGGGCTGATAAGGATTTTAGGGTTCGGGCTTTTGACGCAATATCTTTCCGCTATCCAGCTAATCAGGCGGAAACGCATGCGGTCTTTGAAGGTTGCTCGGTATTTGGCATCTTCGCTGATCATGCCATGGAATGTAACCATGGAGGGGTAGCCGGATTTCGAAGCCAGATAGCCCTCAACGCTGGCATCCTGGGCATGGATGAGGTCGGGTTTAATCTGATTCACGCATGCCATAAAGGATTTGAAGTCGCTTCGGTAGAAGGTGAGGTTGCCGCCCCGTTTTGCTCTGGGCAGGACATGAATGCGGATGCCATCCTCTATGGCTTCTTCCGGTTCGGAAATATTGGAACGGAAGGTAATAATACTCAGGTCTACTTCTTCAATTTTCTTCAGGCCGTTTACGATATAACTGGAAACCGCCTGCACGCCGCCATCAATTTTCTCACCGCCGATAGGGTAGTCAGTTGCCATAACAATCTTCATTTTCTTCATATGGTCTCAACTTCTAAAGTTTGTTCATTCTGAAATAGCAATCTCAGGATTGTAGGGGTGCGGGTGGAAGCGTGCCAGGATAACACCGGACACCTCAAATGCAAAAATACCAAACTGCCTTAGCTTTTTGGCTGGACAGCCTAATCGCCCTGTGTGGCTCCGCCCGGGCCCCAATTCCGGCGTCGGTCGGAGCCGGGGTAATCCCCATTGTCCCGCGGCCCTCCCGGTTTTCTTTATAAGTTTCAGTCGCCTGCGGCCAATAAGCAGGGCAGATAAAGGGTCACCCGAGCTGACCCAGTTCTCAAATACTGAACTATTCCTGTCGGAATTTGCGTCAGTGCCCATACTTATATAGGTGATTCAGAACCTGCTTAAAGAAAACCTTAGTTGCTTAGTGGTTAAAAATTAAGTCGGCTATTTCCATTTATTATAAGTTAGTTAAGTGCGGGTACCCCATCACTGAACTACTGTTTAAGAAAGCTGACCAGTTTATTACGTAGCGGATTGGTTTGGATAGGGAAATTATATGACCAGCAAGACCACTTACGATTGCGGCGAACAGCTTAATATTGCAGAAGCCGCATCACTCTATGCAGGGCTCCAGAATTCCCTGAAATTGACTTCCCACGTTGAATTGAGCGCGGCCGATGTCGTGAAAGCCGATACGGCGGGCTTGCAACTATTGGTTGCGTTTTCCCGGGAGTTGGCTCGCACGGGCGGTGGGCTTACCTGGAGCGAACCCAGTCAAGCACTGGTTGAAACTGCGTCTTTACTAGGGCTCGACGGCGAATTGGGCCTTGCATGAGTAACGTAGTTAAAAGTAATGCTAAAGAACTTTTTGTTTTCAGGAGTAAAAGTTAGATGGCGAACATTCTAGTTGTCGACGATTCCGCGTCCATGCGGAACATGGTATCGGCAACCCTTCAGTCTGCCGGGCACCAAGTGCAGGATGCAGGCGATGGTCAGCAAGCGCTGGCCCGAGCAAACGGAGGGCGTTTTGATGCCGTGATCACTGACTTGAATATGCCGGTCATGAACGGAATAGAGTTAGTGAAGAATCTGCGTGCCATGCCCAACTATAAATACACCCCGATCCTATTGCTGACCACCGAATCTTCTGACGGAAAAAAAGCAGAAGGTAAGCAAGCGGGTGCGACCGGCTGGTTGGTGAAACCCTTTAATCCCGAAAAGTTGTTAGCTACGGTTGCACGAGTGCTGGGCTAGCGTCACTATTTTTGCAGGTAGAGGCTCACTCTATGTCAATTGATTTGCAGCAGTTTCATGAAGCATTTTTTGAAGAGAGTCTTGAAGGCCTTGATGTAATGGAGAACGGGCTGCTGCAAATAAGCGGTGGTGTTGTCCCTGATGCAGAGCTAATCAATGCGATTTTCCGTGCTGCCCATTCCATTAAAGGTGGCAGTGGTACATTCGGCTTTTCAGAAATCGCAGATTTCACGCACATCATTGAAACCTTGCTGGATGAAGTTCGGGACGGTACCCGCGTACTGGATGCGGACGCGATCGAGTTATTGCTCAAGTCCAGTGACTGTTTGCGGCATATGGTGCAAGCACTTCAATCCGGTTCGGCGATAGATAAAAGCATTGCCGAACCATTGGTCGCCGCAGTTGAAACGCTACTCTCGCATAAGCCCGGCACCGAACCAAACGCTTGCGTGGAAACAGATAATACGGATCCCGGCGCTGCCGTGACGGGATGGACGATAACGTTTCTTCCTGAACCGCAAATTCTAATGACCGGCAATGAGCCAGCGCGAATTTTTCGTGAATTGGCTGATTTGGGCCAGTTGCAGGTCATCGCTAACACCTCGAAAATTCCTGATTTTCAGCAACTCACCGTAGACGAATGCTTTATCTCCTGGACCATTATCCTGACAGGAGCAGCGAGCCGGGAGCAGGTGCTTGAAGTTTTCGATTGGGTCATTGACGAATGTGCTTTAACTATAGAAGCAATCACCGAGGATGTTTCGCAGCCGGATTCAGTCACCCCGGCGTCCATCACTCAAGTGACTTCGGCAATGGCAGAAGCGCTACCCGCTACCCATTCGAACGATTCGGTTATTGAAGACAGCTTGCCAGTATTGGATTCCGGACCTGGAAACGCTGCGGTAGCAGAACAACCACGAAGTCCGACTACCACCAGTGCGAGTTCTTCTATCCGTGTGGGCATCGATAAAGTCGATAGCCTCATTAATCTGGTTGGCGAATTGGTAATTACGCAATCGATGCTGTCGGAACTGGGCAGTAATTTTGACATGAGCAAGCTGGACAAGCTTGCAAATGGGCTGGAGCAGCTGTTGCAAAATACGCGGGAATTGCAAGAGAGCGTAATGCAGATCCGCATGCTTCCGATCAGCTACGCCTTTAACCGTTTCCCCCGCATGATCCGGGACTTGTCCTCTAAAACCGGCAAGAAAATTGAATTAAAACTGAGTGGTGAAAATACGGAGCTGGACAAAACCGTGATGGAACAGATCAGCGATCCGCTGGTGCACTTGGTAAGAAACGCCGCCGATCATGGCATTGAATTACCCGAGGTTCGTCAGGCAGAAGGGAAACCGGAAACCGGAACAATCTACCTGGATGCGTTCCATAAAGGTGGAAATATAGTGGTCGAGATCCGGGATGACGGTCGCGGAATTAACCCTGAAGCCGTGTTAAGCAAAGCCAGGGAACGAGGCATTGTCGGTGCTGACCAGGTGCTGTCCACCCAAGAGATTTATGAGCTTATCTTTGAACCTGGCTTTTCTACTGCGGAGTCGGTGAGTGATATATCGGGCCGTGGCGTGGGTATGGACGTAGTCCGCCGTAATATCAGTTCTTTGGGTGGCCGTATCGAAATTGAATCAGAGTTGGGTAAAGGGTCGACTATTCGGGTGCATCTACCCCTCACCCTTGCCATCCTCGACGGTCAGTTGGTTCGTGTTGGCACCGAGGTGTATATCATTCCGCTGGTCAGCATCGTTGAATCCCTGCAAATTAAGTCGGAATTAGTGAATAAGGTTGCGAGCAATATGGTGCTCTATCGACTGCGTGAAGACAACGTCCCCATCGTTCCCATCTATCAGGAATTCGGGATAGAAGCCGATAACCCCGAGTTAGAAAATGGGCTATTGGTGGTAGTAGAAGGGGAAGGACAAAAAATCGGTTTGTTGGTAGACGATTTGTTGGCACAACAGCAAGTGGTGATCAAAATTCTGGAGAGCAACTACCGCAGGGTAGAAGGTATCTCCGGCGCGACGATACTGGGCGACGGTTCGGTTTCGATGATACTGGATGTGCCGGGTTTGATCCGGCGAGCCTCCGATTCCCGTGGACGCGAAACGGTCCGCAAGCAATTTAAAGCAGCCTAAGGAGGAAGCTCTTGGATATTCAGGCTTTAGCTTCAACCATCCCTGTCGAAGGCGAAGCCATTCTTGAAGGGTTGGATTTTATCCGTAGTGGAAAAGAATATTTAACCTTTTCATTGGGTCAGGAGAATTACGGTGTCGATATTCTCCGGGTAAAAGAAATTCGCGGTTGGGAAGCACCGACTCTCATCCCTAATTCACCGGATTACGTTAAAGGCGTTATCAATATCCGCGGGACCATCATCCCGATAGTTGACTTACGGATCCGCTTCGGTGTTGGAAAAACGGAATATCTGCCCGTGACGGTGGTTATCGTACTAACGGTAGGGTCAGTTGAGAAAAGCCGAATGATGGGCTTTGTGGTGGATGCGGTCTCTGATGTGCTGAGTGCCCATCAGGAAGAAATCAAGGCTGCGCCTGCGTTTGGCGCAAATATTCCTACCAATATGATCGAAGGGCTGGTGAATGTCGGTGACAGCGTAGTGACGTTGCTGTCGACTGATCAGCTTCTGGATCTGGAGGATTTGTAAGTTGAAAAAGGAATCTTTGGGGATTGCCCGGGAGTATTTAACCTTTCTGTTGGGCGACGAAGAATATGGTGTAGATATTCTGCGCGTGCAGGAAATAAGAGTGTGGTCACCGGTTACGGTCATTCCCAATACGCCGGACTATCTCAAAGGTGTGATCAACTTGCGGGGAACCATTGTTCCCATTGTGGATTTGAGGCAGCGTTTTCGTTATCAAACGCACGATTTTAAAAATACCACCGTGGTGATTGTGTTACAGGGTGAGGTAAACGGAAAAACAGCATCGGTTGGTTTGGTTGTAGATGCCGTGTCAGACGTCCATAAGGTGGACGCAACTGACATTAAGGAAGCGCCCGATCTTGGTCGGAATATCGACGGCTGTTTCGTTCAGGGTATGGCAACGCTAGGCGACCAGATCATCATTCTGTTGGATTCGGTTGCGCTGTTGAATGTGGATGAATTGCTTAGCCAATCCGGCCAACCAATCATGCGAGCGGGCTAAATATTAATTACATTGATTTTGGATGTAGGGTGAAAAAATGAATAAACGGACCGGTAACACAGCTAAAACACAAAAGCGCGCACCTACTACACGGCGACGGGCTACCACCAGCAAGGCAGTGGCGAAAAGTCCCGGCAAGGGCGCTGCAACCACAGCCCGGGACAACCATTTTTACCAAGCCGTTATCGATACCGTACGAACTGCCATTATGGTGGTTGATAAGGATCTTGTGGTCACTTATGTCAACGAAGGCACCAGGACGTTGTTGCGCGATAATGTTGACGCCTTTGAATCGGCGTTCAAGCATTTTGAGGCTGACAATATCGTTGGCAGCTGTATTGATATTTTCCATGAAAATCCGGCACACCAGCGCAGAATCTTGGCGGACCCAGCGAACCTTCCTCATAGTGCGGAAATCCGCGTAGGGCCGCTGGCGTTTAGCCTATATATTTCAGCATCTTTTGATGCGAAAGGAAATCATAACGGCAGTATTCTGGAGTGGGCTGATATCACCAAAGAAAAGGACGCCTACGCTGATTTTGCGGGACAGATTGAAGCGATCAGCAAGTCGCAGGCAGTGATCGAATTTCAGTTGGATGGCACCATCCTCACCGCGAATGATAACTTTTTGAAAACGATGGGGTATTCGAAAGAGGACGTGGAGGGCAAGCATCACCGTATTTTTGTTGAGCCCGCGTACGCCCAAAGTGCGGAATATCATATGTTCTGGGATAAGCTCAACCGTGGTGAATACGATGCGGGCGAATATAAGCGATTGGGTCGTGACGGTAAGGAAGTATGGATACAGGCGTCTTATAACCCGATATATGATTTGAATGGTAATCCCTACAAAGTCGTGAAATACGCAACGGATATTACGGATCGGAAAAATGCCGTCGCAAAAATAAAAGAGGTGTTAATGTCACTTTCCGGTGGCGATCTTACGAAGAAAATCGATGTGCCGCTGGGCGCTGAATTCAGCGTTCTGGGTGACACCATGAATTCCTTGGTCGACAGCCTGAATAATATGGTGAGCGAAATCCGGTTGGCATCGAATAATGTGTTTTCGGCGTCACGGGAAATAGCCCAGGGCAACGCTGATTTAAGTCAGCGCACGGAATCGCAGGCCTCAAGTTTAGAGGAAACCGCCTCCGCCATGGAAGAATTGACCACTACGGTACAGCAAAATGCAGAGAACGCGACCGAGGCTACCAAGCTCGCGAGTGGTGCAATGGAAAAAGCCAGTAATGGGGGCGAAGTGGTACAGAACGCGGTTTCTGCGATGGACGAAATTAATCGTTCGAGCAAAAAAATTGCGGATATCATCGGCGTCATTGACGAGATTGCCTTCCAAACCAATCTACTTGCTTTGAACGCCGCGGTGGAAGCCGCGCGGGCGGGAGAACAAGGGCGTGGGTTTGCAGTAGTCGCCGCCGAAGTGCGGAGCCTGGCGCAACGCAGCGCTGCAGCAGCGAAAGAGATAAAGGGCTTGATCAATGACAGCGTTGATGCCGTTGGAAAGGGGACGCGTTTGGTTGATGAGACCGGAAAAACATTTGGTGAACTGGTGGATTCCGTTCGCGAAGTCGTCACCATGATATCGGACATAGACAGTGCCGGGAAAGAGCAGGCGGCGGGTATTAACGAAGTGAGCAAAGCGGTCTCCCAGATGGATGAGATGACACAGCAAAATGCGGCACTGGTCGAGCAGGCGTCTGCTTCCAGCAAATCCATGGAAGAGCAGGCTCAAGGATTACTTGATCAGGTTGCGTTCTTTGAAACGGGTGAAGATGACCGCGCTGTAGTCTCTCCGGTTCGCTCGCCTCGGGCTGCGGTAGTGAGAGGTCGCCGAGCGGGTGCAAATATTGCCGCTGTTCCTTCTGATGATGAGTGGGAGGAGTTTTGAGTTCGAGCGCTTCTCAACGCAGGGCGGATGAATATTCTCTGAGTGAAGAAGAGTATCGGTTTGTTTGTAAATTGGTTTATGACTGCACCGGAATCGTTCTGGATGAACGGAAGCGGGAAATGGTGTATCGCCGGCTTATGCGCCGGGTGAGGGAGACCGGGTTGCCATCCTTTTCCAGCTACTGTGAGCGATTGAAAAACGATGAACAGGAATTGCCGGCGTTTATCAATTCCATTACCACAAACCTAACCAGTTTCTTCAGAGAAAACCACCACTTCGAGTATTTGAAAAGCCAGATCATTCCGGACTTAATACGGGGTAAAAGTGACCGGAAACTGCGGATTTGGTCTGCTGCCTGCTCAACGGGAGAAGAACCGTACAGTATTGGCATCAGCCTATTAGAAGCGATGCAAGGAAGACTGCAGGAGTGGGACGCCAAAGTTCTAGCCACCGATCTTGATAGTGAGTGTATTGAGAAAGCGAAGGCCGGTATCTATAAAACGGAGCGAATAAGCGCATTACAGGACAACCGCCAAAAGCGCTGGTTTATGAAAGGAAAATCAACGACCTCGGATAGCGTCAAGATTAAAAGTGAGGTGGCGGCACTGATTACGTTTAAAACCCTGAACCTGTTGCACGATTGGCCGATGAAAGGGCCGTTCGATGTAATATTTTGCCGTAACGTATTGATCTATTTCGACCGGGCCACCCAGGCCGAGTTGATCGCACGGTATCACGCCCTGCTCAGTCAGGGTGGCTATTTAATGCTGGGACATAGCGAAAGTTTGCCAGCGGATTATATTGGGTTTGAGGTAGTGGGCAGGACGGTGTTCCGTAGGCTATGAATGAGATTTGTTATGACTACTGAAGCTACAAAAATCTCACCTTGTCTGGTTGGTTTTGAACACGTTAATCGCTATTGGGATAAGCGTCACAAGTGTTTCGTTGCCAAAATTCTGCCGGGTGAATTTTATGTGACGGCACAGAATGAGGCCATCGCTACGGTTCTGGGTAGCTGTGTGTCCGCCTGTGTCTGGGACGAAGAAGTGGGCATTGGCGGAATGAATCATTTTATGCTTCCGCTCACCGATAAAGACGTTCACAGCATTACCTGGGGAACTCGTCTAGTGCCCGGAGAGGCTACCCGATACGGAAACTATGCAATGGAGCACATGATAAATGAAATTCTAAATAACGGGGGCCGTCGCGGTGCCTTGAAAGCAAAAGTCTTTGGAGGAGGCAAGATAATCGCGAATATGAGTGATGTCGGGTTGCGTAATGCGGAGTTTGTGCTGGATTATCTGCATACAGAAAGAATACCGCTATTAGCGGATAGCCTGGGCGACAATTACCCACGAAAAGTGATGTTCATTCCTGCCTCCGGTAAGGCGTATATGCGAAAGTTAAAGTCCATGCACAACGATACCATTCTTTCAAGAGAGAGCAACTACGGTAATACGATCCTGAGTAAGCCTGTGGATGGTGATATTGAACTATTCAGTTAGTAGGTGACTTTATGAGCAACTCCAATATCAGAGTGTTAATAGTTGATGACTCAAAAGTGATCCAACGCTTGCTGTTTGAAATATTGACCAGCGCTCCTGGTATTGATGTGGTCGGAATTGCGGGTGATCCGCTCGAAGCACGTAACATGATTAAAAGATTAGATCCGGATGTCATTACACTGGATATAGAGATGCCGAAAATGGACGGCATCACTTTCCTGCGTAACCTAATGCGCTTAAGGCCCATGCCCGTTGTGATGATTTCAACCCTGACGCAGAAAGGCGCGGAAATAACGCTGGAGGCATTAGAGATCGGAGCCGTCGACTATATCGCCAAGCCGAACCACGATTTGATGAACAACTTGAAGCAGATCACTGCTGAAATTGTGCACAAAGTTAAAGTGGCGGCGCGCGCCAATGTGGATTGCTTTGCCGATAATAAGCGCCAAGCGCAACCTGTAATAGCTGGCGGTAGCTCCTTAAACAGCAATCGGGAAAGCAATATCGATTTGCTTGCCATTGGTGCTTCCACCGGTGGAATCGAGGCGATCAAGCAAGTATTAATTCGGTTGCCAACTAATATGCCGCCGATAGTGATCGTTCAGCATATGCCGGCGGGGTTTACTGCTTCGTTTGCCAATCGCTTGAATAACCTACTCGATCTGACTGTATTGGAGTTTGACCAACCCAGGATCAAGCTTGATAGAAACCATGTGTACATTGCCAATGGTAATCGCCATATGTTGGTTGAATTCAGTCAGGGTGCCTATTTTGGGATTGCCAGCGATGACGCCCCCGTCAATCGACACAAGCCTGCCGTCGATGTGTTGTTCAGCTCGATCGCAGACCACAGGGCATCCCATTCCATCGGAGTGCTGCTGACCGGCATGGGCATGGATGGTGCCAGCGGTTTAGGCAAAATGAAGCGCGAAGGCGCGATCACCGTGGCCCAAGATGAGAAATCGTCCGTGGTGTGGGGTATGCCTCGGGTCGCTATTGAAGAAGGCGTTGTTGACAAGGTGCTGCCGTTAAACGAGATCGGTAACTTTTTATCAGAGCAGTGTTTGAAATAACACTGGGATTGGACATAAATTATTTTTTTAGGGAGAAGAACGATGGCGTTGACGACAAACAAGCACTTTCTTCTGGCTTTGTTCGTTAGTGTATTTTCGCTGATTTTGATAATGCTCTCTTCCAGGTGGTGGGCGTCGGGTGCGGCTGTATTGTCAATTGCAATATGGATCAGAGCTTTCTTTCAAATGAGTTCGTTGCAATTACTAGCAACTAGCCGGGATCAGCAGCAAGCGGGCGATGCTTCCCAGGAAATGTCCAAAATCGGCGAATCGATCGAGCTCATTCTCAGTGAGGAAATAAAGCACATTGATGAAAATATTACCCGTATTTTCAAACTGGTGCAGGATTCCACCCTGTTACTGCAAGAAAGCTTCAAACACGTCGTTGATAAAACCGGACTGCAAACCGAGCTGGCGCTGGGCCTGGTGACGGAGATCACCGACGATCGTGCGGAGGCGGGTGGCGGCATGATGGTCACTCAATTTATTGCTGAGACTGATAAGATAATTCAGTATTACGTTGACCTACTAGTTAATATTAGTTCCAGGAGTGTTGGTGCCATTCACCGGATCAGCGATATGACGAAGCATATGGAAGACATGTTTACGACCCTTGACGAGGTTCAGACACTAGCAGATCAAACCAATCTTTTAGCGCTTAACGCCGCTATAGAGGCGGCCCGCGCCGGAGAAGTAGGCAGAGGTTTCGCGGTAGTTGCTGACGAAGTAAGAGCGTTATCGGTTTCATCTACTTCGTTGAACGGGCATATCCGCAAGAAAATAGTAGAAGTGAAATCGAGGCTGGTTGATGTTAGCAAAGAGGTAGGTGCGATTGCCGGAATGGATTTAAATGCGGCTATCTCAGGAAAAGCCAGCGTTGATAGCATGCTTTTTCAAATCGAGAAGGTGAACAGTGATACCGAATTGACGCTGCAAAAAATGACGGTGAGCAGTGAAGATATCCGCACAGAAATTAATAATTCGATTCGCGCGTTACAATTTGAGGATATTGTGAATCAACTCTCCGGCAATTTGCGCGAACGGCTGGGTCATATCAGCCAGGTTGCTAAATTAGCGCACGGTGAGTTTGCTCAGGCCCGTAATAGTGAAGATTTGAATCGGGTGTCAGAGCAGTTGCGCCAGATGCAGGACGAATTTTCTAATAGGAATATTACTGAGCGGGTGTTGCAATCCAACATGGACGAAGGAGACGTGGAATTATTCTAAAAAAAATACGTCATTTAAACCATCTCAGATACTAATCAATCTAGTTTTGATCGGGTTTCCCTTGCATGACAAATCTCTCCCTAATGTTAAAGGTACGGCGTCACATTTAAAGTGGCATACCCTTCTCAATGTTCAACTAAAGGCGTGAAACTGCCTCTTATAGCTCCTCCCAGCTACTACTATCTTTACAAGCTAATACGTTATTAGTCGCGAAATATAGTTTAATTGGAGTAGCTATATGAAACATGTAAAATTTCTGTGCTCGGCTGTTATCTTGACGGGCACGTTGACTGGTTGCGGTGGCTCAGGTGTCACTGTATCACCGGTTTCCCAGCCAGCAGCGAGCACCACAAACAGCGTAAATACTGTGGCCGATAACCAAAGCAATGTCGCCGCCAGCACTGGCCAATTCCTGGATAGTGCCGTATCCGGTCTCTACTATGAAACAGCCAGCTTTAGCGGTTTTACCGATGAGGCAGGTGGCTTCAGCTATGTTCCGGGTGAATACGTCCGCTTTTATCTGGGTAGCACCTTTCTGGGTGAAGCATTGGCGCAGGCGGAGGTGACCCCGCTGGATCTGCTCGATGTCCAAGATGACCCGGATAAACTGCAGAATATGCTTAGAATTTTACAGACCATTGATTCGGATTCAGATCCGAGCAACGGAATTACCATAACAGATCAGACAAATGACTATTTGTCTCAGTTCTCTTTGCCGTTAAATGAACCTGCGGTTATGTTCGAAGCCAGCACGGTTGTGCAGGACATGATTGCAGCGGTAACCAATGGGTCAGGGTTAAAGGATGCCTTGAGCTCATTTGAGCATTTTCACGAGACCTTGTTACTGTCACGTCGGCAGACCGATGAAACCATCATTCTGAATCTGATGAATACCAGCTGGACCGGTACGGTTCGGTCATCGGCATGCCCGCAAGAAGACGCGGTTGCGAAGATGACATTGAAATTCACGCCACTGGGCATTTTAAGCAATGGTTATCATTCGATTGACGAAGAGACCTGCAAGCCAAAAGGTTACGGAATTTTGTTTGAAACCTATGAGACCAGCCTGACCTTTACCTGTGCCAACCAGTGTTTGGACAGTGATCTGAATCGGGTCATTATCGGTCGTGACGAACAAACCGTAACTACACTATCGCATCAGGCCGGGTCGGATGAGATGCTGCTGAGCACGGTGCCTGAGTCCGGCGCTTCCACCACGCTAGCTTTGCAACTTAAGTAAATCGGTTAACTCGCCCGGAAGTGTTCACTTCCGGGCTTTTTTGCTCAATAACCCGCACTAACGTACAACTATCGCGCAAAAAACCCTCATACTTTTCGATTGCCGCCTATCCCCCGTTTATCAGCTATAAATAAAGGACAATTGTCTTTTTTTTTGCCTATGAAATTGAGTGTCGGTACCGCTTTCCTAAATTCCCTGCTGATGTTCTGGCTTACCCTGTTGCTTGCGTTGAGTGCCTTGGTTGCAGCCGGTGTGTATCTGGATATTGCTAACGAACGCAGTTATCAGCAACAGCTGCGCAGCAAGGTGTTGAATGAGCTGGTGGTGGTGCGAGCGCGGTTGGAAGGCAATATCTCATCGAATTTACAAACTGTGCGGGGGCTGGTGGCTGCGATTAGTGTTGAGCCGGATATGAAACAGCGACGTTTCGAACAGTTTTCACGACCGCTTTTTGATGATCGTTCGCAGCTGCGTAACATCGGTGCGGCACCGGGTATGGTGATTCGGTTGATGTACCCGCTGGAAGGTAATGAAGGGGCGTTGGGGTTGAATCTGGCGTCTAACCCGGAGCAGAAGGAAGCCGCTGAGCGAGTTCGCCGCTCAGGTGGGTTGGTGGTTGCGGGGCCGGTGAATTTGGTTCAGGGCGGGCAGGGAATTATCGGCCGTATACCTGTGTTCATTTATTCCGAGGACGATTTACAACGTAAATTCTGGGGCGTGGTGTCCGCAGTGATCGATACTGGTCGGCTCTATGCTGCCAGCGGTCTGGACCAAAAGGATCTTCCCATACGTATTGCCATCCGGGGAAAGGATGGCTTGGGTGCTGATGGCGAGCTGTTTTATGGGCCGTCTGACGTGTTTGAACATCAGCCTGTGCTGGCGGATGTTAGTTTGCCAAATGGCAGTTGGCAGATGGCGGCTATTCCTAAAGGGGGCTGGGCACAAAAGGCGGCCAATGTCTGGTGGGTTCGGTTGGCGATACTGCTAGGTGCGATACTGGTGCTGGTACCGATATTCTTGGCTTTGCACTTGGCACGGAAAAGACAGGATGATGCCTTGCGCCTGCGCAGTTTGTTCGAGCTATCACCGGTGGGTATTGTGCTTAAGGACTTCAATAGCGGCCAAATTATCGAATTCAACGATGCTCTGGCTGAACCCACCGGTTACACCCGTGAAGAATTCATCGGGCTAAGTGACCAGGACCTGACGCCGCCAATGTATCTGGAAAAAGATGCGCAGGAGTTGGAGCGACTGCAGGAAGACGGCCGCTATGGCCCTTATGAAAAAGAATACCTTTGTAAAGACGGTAGCCGCTATCCGGTTTTGCTCTATGGTATGTTGATTCGCGACAGCCGTGGCAAACCCATGATCTGGTCGATTGTGGAAGATATTTCGGCGCGTAAGCAAGCCGAAGACAAATTGGCTCAACAGCAGGAAATTCTCGAGCAAATGAGTGCCCAGGCCCGCATTGGTGCCTGGGAAGTGGATATGGTAAATGGCGATATTTACTGGTCGTCGATGACCAGGGATATCCATGGAGTTGACGACGACTATATTCCCGAGCTGGAGTCAGCGATCGAATTCTATAAGGAAGGCGAAAGTAGAGATGCGATACAACGGGCGCTGGATCTCGCGACCACCCAAGGTGAACCCTGGAGCCTGGAAGTTCAGTTGGTGACCGCCAGTGGCCGCGAAATCTGGGTGGCCGCAACCGGACGCGCGGAGTTTCGTTACCAAATCTGCACCCGGCTTTTTGGTTCCTTCCAGGATATAGACAACCGCAAGCGCACCCAGCTGTTTGACGAACAGATTTCCCGTCACAACAAAGTACTGGCCGCGCTGACGGTGCACGGGGCCATTCTGTCCGGGCGGTTACAGCAGGCAAAAAGCGAGCTTGTGGAGCGCATGGCCAGTGCGCTACAAGTGGACAGGGCCAGTATCTGGCTATTCTCGGCAGATCAGCAGCAGATGTCGTGCATTTCATTGTACACCAGCAAGGATCACGCGTTCGACGAGGGGCAGGTATTAACGCGTCAAGCGTTCCCCGGCTATTTTGATGCGCTGTTTGAGCAACCCCAAATTGCGGTGGAGGACGTTGCCCAGCACAAGCTTAGCTGCGATTTCACTGAACACTATCTGATGCCATTGGGTATTACTTCTGTGTTGAATACGGTGATTCCCGGTGGTGACGGAATCGTTGGCGTTATCAGCGCTGAGCATACCGGTCCTGTTCGGGCCTGGTCGAAGTCAGAGCTTGCATTTATGGTGTCGCTGGCCACGTTGGTCAGTAGTGTTATTGCATCCGAGCAGCGTCATCAGGCAGAACAGGCGCTCATCAAAGCAAAAGATGCAGCGGAAGCGGCCGGTCGCGCTAAGAGTGAATTTCTGGCGACGATGAGCCATGAGATCAGAACCCCCATGAACGGGGTGCTGGGTATGTTGAATTTATTGTTACGGCCTGGCCTGGATGCCGATCAGGCACACAAGGTGACAATAGCAAAAACCAGTGCAGAATCCCTATTGAGTTTGCTCAATGAAATATTGGATTTTTCTAAGGTAGACGCCGGTAAGCTCGAACTGGAAGAACTGGATTTCGATTTGCGTGGGTTGTTGGGTGAATTGGCCGAATCCATGGCAATAAGAGCCCAGGAAAAAGGTTTGGAACTGGTATTGGATCTAACCAATATCGAACAATCCCATGTTAAAGGTGATCCGGGCCGGCTACGACAGATTTTAACCAACTTAGTGGGTAATGCCATTAAGTTTACCCATCAGGGTGAAGTGGTGATTCGTTGCGGGGTACAGACCGTTGCGGATGGATTGCTATTGAATGCAAGTGTAATTGACTCCGGCATCGGGATTCCCCGGGATAAGCTGGCGGGATTATTTAAACCGTTTACCCAGGTCGATGCCAGTACCACCCGTCAATACGGGGGTACCGGACTCGGACTGGCGATTTGTAAGAAAATTTGTGAGTTAATGCAGGGTAGCATCCAAGCCCAGAGTGAACCGGGGTCCGGCAGCCGTTTTGACTTCGATCTGCTTTTACAGCCCAGTGCACTGGCGAAACCCATTGCCTCGCTGGCGGATATTACCTCTTTGAATCTGCTGGTGGTGGATGATAATGCCACTAGCAGGCAAGTGCTCCGCAGCCAGCTTGAACACTGGGGTGCCTCGGTGACGGATGCGGCCAGTGGCGCGCAGGCTTTGACGTTATGCCAGGCACACAGCAAGTTGGCTCCGGCCAACGCTACTGCAATTTCGCCTCCTTTTGATATCGCCTTGCTGGATATGCACATGCCGGGGATGAATGGGGCGGAGTTGGGGCAGCGCTTGAAAGCGGATCCTCGATTCAGTGCGATGCCCCTGGTGATGATGACGAGCATGGGCCACCGCGGCGATGCCAATCATTTTGCCGAGCTGGGGTTCTCGGCCTATTTCCCCAAACCGGTGACAACTGCCGATCTGTTTGTTGCACTGGCAGTTGTTGCTGCGGATGGGCCGGAGTTGCATCAGGCGAAACCGCTGGTAACGCGTCACTACCTCAAAACCTTGCGTTCCGACGTAGCTCCTTTTGATCCCCGTGCACCTATTGCCTGGCCGGAGCGTACCCGCCTTCTAGTGGTGGAGGATAATGCCGTTAACCTTGAAGTGACCAAAATGATGTTGTCCGAGTTGGGGCTGGTGGCCGATGTGGCGGGCAATGGCAAGGAGGCGTTGAAGGCGATTGCAGCCGCTGCAGGAACAGATCCTTATACAATGGTATTGATGGACTGTCAGATGCCGGAACTCGATGGGTATGAGGCAACCCGGTTGATCCGCGCAGGCCAAGCCGGGCCTGCCAATAGAGACGTCGTCATCGTAGCGATGACAGCTAATGCCATGAAAGGCGACGAAGAGCGTTGCCTGCAGGCAGGCATGGATGATTATCTTAGCAAACCATTAGATCTGGCGGAGTTATCGCGCAAGCTGCGGAAGTGGATTATTACGGGTGGTGACCAGGCAGACAATCGAATATCGCCCCCTGAGATTACTAATGAAAATGCTGATCCAGATTTTTTGGTCTGGGACGAGGCATCGGCCTTGCGTATGTTGAAAGGTAAGCGGGAGCGTTTGCGAATGTTGTTGCAAATTTTCTGTGACAGCTTGCCTGAGCGATTGGAGCAATTACAAAAGGCAATAGATGAATGGGATTTGCAGAAAATCGACGCCGTAGCTCACTCGGTAAAGGGCAGTGCGAGTCAATTGAAAGCGCCCAAACTGGATGAATGTGCCAGAGCATTAGAAACGGCCTCCAGAGAAAGAAATGCGCAGCTTGTTCAAACACTGTTACCGGAATTTAAACAGGCCTGTGATGAGTTGCTTCAGTATTTTTTGCAATTCCTGAAGCAAGAAAAAGACTATTGATCAAACCCTGGTTACTGGACTGGAATTGAAATTATTCCATTCGTTTATAAACGTCTCCGTTATAAATAACCGTTTTAAAATCTGTTAAAGGATAGATTCAGGTTTGATCGCGATTTTAGACCGCTCAAATGGTTCGTATGACTGTGACAAGAAAGGCCAAAAAAAAACTAATTAATAAAGCGTGAATATGAATATACATAAAACATGTGGTGCGTTTTTAGTTTGAGCTTTTAGTACAAAAATGGTCTTTTTTTCATATGTTTCTGCTTTGCAACGATATATTCGTTGCAGGACGATTTCCTGCCCTTTAGCTATCGCGTTAATACTTGTAGGTCAATATTCTTCATCTAGCCTTTTAATTACTAAAAGGAAAAATGCTTTTCATTGATCTAGGCATAATAGTCGCAGGGATGCAAAATATATGGTTGTCCTAAAAAAGATAGTTACATTTGTGCGCGAAAAACTAAACCAATTTTTCATTTCGTTGGTGTTTTTGTGTATCGCTAATGCTGCTTTTTCGGCCACCAAACTCACCTTTAACGGTACTCCAACAGTGACGGGCGGCGGTGGCCAGGGCACTACTGCATTGTGGGAAGATGTTGCAATAGTTAACGGTCAGTCCATTGATGCGGTTGTGACCATTGTGACGATTTCAACGGGATCGACGATCAATTTTGTGACTGCAGGTGACGATGCGCGCGCAGAATATAACTATGGATCAGCTGCCGGTACTTCAGTCGCTGCGCTCACTTATGCCTTTTATATCGCTGATACTTACAATACGGTGGGCGAGCAAGCCGTTACTATCGTTCCCTCAGCGGTGTTCAAGGATATTGATCAGCCTTCGGATGAAACGGTCATCGTCGCGTTAGATGAAGTTGCTTCCTATACTCGTGATACCCCTACAGATATTGTTGCGACGAGCGATGCAACTTCAATCACATTTACCTCAACAGGAGATGGCGTTGCGACAGATAAAAATCTCGCTGTGCAGATTGACTTTAATCCTGTCCCGCAAATAAATGTCCAATTTTCAATTACGAGTTCAACCCGCTTCTTCGATTTTGACGGTGATGTGGATTTTGTTTTTGATTCACCCAATAAAACCACTTCCGATGTGACACCACCGGCCATACCCACCGTGGTGTCGCAAACAACAAATAACACCACACCAACGCTTTCCGGAACGGCAGAAGCATTCAGTACCCTGACCATCGCCGTTGGTGGCGCAACGTATGAGGTGCTGGCAGAATCCAATGACACCTGGAGCTTGGATACCAGTACCGCAACACCGACCTCCGGAGCGTTTAGCCCTGACGTCAATGGAACGAACGAAGTTTCGATTACGAGTGCCGATGCGGCCGGCAATACCGCCAACGATGGCACTTCAAATGAATTGACAATCGATACCACGGCACCCGACGTTGCCATTCAAAATGCACCGGCGATCGTGAATTCGGTAGACCCGTTTGAGGTGACGGTGCAGTTCACGGAAACAGTGACTGGTTTTGTCGCCGGAGATGTATCGGTGGGTAATGGAACGGTAACGAATTTTACCGCAGTCGATGGTGATACCTATACGGTGGAAATCACTCCGGATGGTGTCGGCGATGTTACGGTCGATGTGGCATCAGCCGTGGCACAGGATGCCGCCACTAACGACAATACCGCTGCTACCCAGGTGAGTACTACCTACGATGCAGTTGCGCCAACGGTTGCAATTCAAGGTGCACCAACAATTGTGAATTCCACCACCCCGTACAATGTGACCGTGCAATTCAGCGAAACGGTAACCGGATTTGTAGCCGGCGATGTGACCGTAGGAAACGGTTCAGTAACGGACTTCACTGCCGTTGATGGGGATACCTATACGGTAGAGATTACACCCAATGGTGCTGGAAATATTACCATTGATGTGGCATCAGCCGTGGCGCAGGATGCGGCGGCTAACGATAACACGGCTGCAACCCAGGTCGGCACAACATACGATATTGTTCCACCGTCCGTTACTATACAAAATGCCCCCGCCATTGTTAATTCTGCTGATCCGTTTGACGTCACGGTTCAATTCAGTGAAGACGTGACCGGATTTGTTGCCGGGGACATTACTGTGGGTAATGGTGCCGTAACCAGCTTTACAGCGGTAGACGCTGATACCTACACCGTAGAGATTACCCCCAATGGCGCCGGCGACGTCGCCATTGATGTGGCATCGGCCGTGGCGCAGGATGCGGCCAACAATAACAACACGGCTGCAACGCAAACCAGCACAACATACGATGTCGTGCCACCCACGGTCGCCATCCAGAGCGCACCGGCGATCGTGAACTCCGAAGATCCGTTTGATGTAACGGTCCAGTTTAGTGAAGTCGTGACCGACTTTGTGGCCGGGGATGTCACCGTAGCGAACGGGACGGTAACCAATTTCACTGCGGTTGATGGTGATACCTATACGGTGGAAGTGACTCCCAGTGGAACCGGTGACCTTACGATTGATGTAGCCTCCGCAGTGGCGCAGGATGCAGCCGGTAACGATAACACCGCAGCGACACAAGTCAGCACAACTTACGATGCTGTGCCTCCCACGGTCGCTATCCAGAATGCGCCCAACATAGTGAACACCGCCGACCCGTTCGATGTGACAATTCAATTCAGTGAAGTGGTGACCGGATTTGTAGCCGGAGATGTTGCTGTAACTAATGGCTCGGTAACGGCGTTCAGCGCCATCGATGGAGATACTTATACCGTCGAAGTCACACCCAGCGGCGCAGGAGACATTGCAATTGATGTCGCATCGGCAGTGGCACAGGACGCAGCTAGCAACGACAATACGGCGGCTACGCAGGCCAGCACAACCTACGATATTGTTTCACCAACGGTGGCGATTCAAGGCGCACCGGCAACCGTAAACTCGCTGGATCCATTTAATGTGACGGCCCAATTCAGTGAATCAGTCACCGGGTTCGTTGCTGGGGATGTGGTTGTATCCAACGGTACAGTGACGGCCTTTACCGCTGTGGATGGGGATACCTATACGGTCGAAATCACACCCAGCGGAGCCGGAGACCTGACAATCGATGTGCCGCTTGCAGTGGCGCAGGATGCTGCCGGTAACGATAATACGGCGGCTGCGCAGGTGAGCGCACCGTACGATTCTGTGCCTCCCTCAGTGGCCATTCAGGGCGCTCCAGCCACATTTATTCCCAATGACCCGTTCAGCATCCAGGTTCAATTCAGCGAAGACGTGAGTGGATTTATTGCTGCTGACATGGTTGTTACCAACGCTTCGATCAGTTCTTTTACCAGCGTTAATGCTTCTACTTATAACGTTCAGATTACGCCTAGTGGTGCAGGTAATATCTCAGTTGATGTGCCGTCCGCCGTGGCTCAGGATGCGGCAAATAATGATAACACTGCAGCGTCGCAGGCAGTGGTTCTGATTGACACCGATGGCGACGGCCTATCGGATGATGATGAAGGAATGGGAGATAGTGACGGCGACGGCATCCCGGATCATCTGGATACGTCCATCGACGAAGATAACGATGGTGTACCGGATATTCTTGAAAGTAATGCGGATAACGACGGCGATAGTTTAGGAAACGCCTTTGATACCGACAGTGACAACGATGGACTGCCGGATGCTTTGGAAGCGGGGCTGAGCGGCGTCGACACCGACAATGATGGCATCGACGATATCATGGATATTGATCAGACATCAGGTCCGGATACGAACAGCGACGGCATTGATGATAATTATGTTTTACCCGATACGGACCTGGATGGCATAGCAGATTACATCGACCAGGACAGTGATAATGACGGTATTCCGGATGCACTTGAAGCAGGGCTCACTGGCGTCGACACCGATAGCGATGGTATCGACGACATCATGGATGCCGATCAAACGCTGGGCCCCGATCTTAATAATGACGGTATAGATGATAACTTTACGTTCCCCGATACGGATCTGGATGGCATTGCTAATTACCTGGATCCTGACAGTGATAACGACGGCATACCCGACATCCTTGAATCAGGTATCTCCGGAGTGGACACCGATCTCGATGGTATTGATGATGTGTTTGATGTTGACCAGACCGGTGGGTTCGACACCAACAATGATGGTATTGACGATGCTGTAACTCTGTCTGATGTCGACAACGACGGTATTGCCGACGCTATTGATGCAGATTCGGATAATGACGGGTTACCGGATGCGTTAGAAGCGGGGCTGTCAGGCATCGACACGGACAGCGATGGTATCGACGATATTATGGATGTCGATCAGACCTTTGGTGATGATCTGAATAACGACGGAATCGATGACGCATACAGCCCGGTGGATACTGACCAGGACGGCCAGGCGGACCTGGTTGACACTGACAGTGATAACGATGGTATTACAGACTTGATAGAAGTGTCGGCATCCGGGTCTGACGCTGACGACGATGGTATTGACGACGATTTCGATGTGGATGTAACTACCGGCAATGATCTGAATAATGATGGTGTTGATGATGCTGTTGCTGCACTGGATAGCGATGGTGACGGTACGCCGGATTATCTGGATTTGGACAGCGATAACGATAGTTGGAACGACATTTCCGAAGCGGGTTTGGTGGACACCGATGAAAACGGATTACTTGATAGCGGCGATAGCGTGGTTGTTAGTGAAGCCGACAGCGATGGTGATTTGATTCCGGATAGGCTGGATGTGGATTCCGATAACGATGGCACCAACGATATTGACGGGACTGCTTATTGGTATCTTGATGAGGACCTGGACGGTCGTATTGACCTTGTGCAGGATACGGACTCCGACGGTATTCCTGATGTGACCGATGGTTTAACCAATGATTTCGGAACGGCGCCCGATTCCGATAACGACGGCGTGCCCATTCCGTTGGATGGTGATGACGATAACGATGGCATCAGCGATGTTGTTGAAGGCTCTTTGGACAGCGATCTGGACGGAGTGGTCGATTCCCAGGATCCGGACAGTGATAACGACGGTATACCGGATTGGCAGGAGGCGCCCGGGATCGTGGCCTCCGGGTCGGATCTGGATCACGACGGCATCGACGATGTATACGATGTCGACCTGGTCGGCGGGTTGGATGTCAATGGTGATGGAATAGCGGATCAGTTTGATGGGGTGGATACAGATTCAGATTCACTACCCAACTACAGGGATTCAGACAGCGACAACGATGGCCTTTCCGATTCCCTTGAAAGTGGTCTTCACGAACCATTGGGCACCGACAGTGATGGGGATGGCATAGACGACCGGTACGATGTCGACATCACCGGTGGAACCGATTTGGATAATGATGGTATCGATGATGTTGCGTTGATCGATAGCGACAGCGATGGTGACGCCGATTACCTGGACACCGATAGTGATGGGGACGGCACTCCGGACAGTGAAGAAGAGTTAGCCGATTCTGACGGTGATGGTATTCCTGATTACCTGGATGTATCAAGCGACGAAGATGGTGATGGCATACCGGATATCATAGAAGGCAATTCGGATACGGACGGTGATGGTCTTGTGGATGCACTGGATTCCGACGCGGACAATGATGGTATTTCCGACCGGTTTGAAGCTGGGCTGTCGGGTGTGGATTCCGATAATGATGGCATTGATAATGTGTTTGATGTCGACTTTACCGGTGGCAACGATAGCAATAACGATGGCATTGATGACGCAGCGGTGCTTCGGGATACGGATAATGATGGCATAGTCGATAACTACGATCTGGATTCCGATGGTGATGGCTTGCCCGACAGTTGGGAGGCGGGTCTGACCGGATTGGATACCGATAATGATGGCATTGACGATGCGATGGATGTGGATGTTACCCAAGGTAGTGATCTGAATAACGATGGTATTGATGACAACTTTGCGCTAGCGGATAACGATTTGGATGGCGTGCCCAATTATCGTGATACGGATAGCGATAATGACGGTGTTGCAGATCTTTTGGAATCATTACTGAGTTCAGCGGATAGCGATCTTGATGGTATTGTTGATGCTATCGACGTCGATCAGACCGGCGGCAACGATAGCAATAACGATGGCATTGATGATGCTTTGGCTGCTGTAGATAGCGACCTGGACGGTGTGGCCGATTATCTTGATCTGGACTCCGATAATGATGGCGTGCTGGATATTATCGAATCCGGGCATGTTGACCTGGATAAAAATGGTCTACTGGATGTGTCTGATAGCGTGTTCTTCATAGAAAATGATCTGGACGGCGATGCGATTCCGGATCGCATTGATCTTGATAGTAATAACGACGGTAACTTCGATATTTTATCAACCTCTTTGTTCCAGTTGGATCGCAATTCAGATGGCCGGATTGATGTAACGTTTGACGCTGATGGTGATGGCATTGATGACCTGGCAGACGAGGAGAGTTCACTCCATGGGACGTTGGCTGATCCGGATGGAGACGGGATTCCCAGCGCCATTGACGCTGATGATGACAATGATGGTCTTAGCGATATTCTCGAAGGCGATGGTGACAGTGACGGCGATGGCTTGATTGATCGGTTGGATCGTGACAGTGATAACGACGGTATTCCTGACCGTGTTGAATTTTACGGCAACATCAGATTGTCCGGTTTGGATGCAGACTTTGATGGTATAGATGACGTATTCGACGCGGATCTTACCGGTGGAGTAGATCTCGACCTGGATGGCATTGTTGATTCGAGCATTAGTATTGATATCGATGGCGACGGCGTTCCGAATCACCTGGACATAGACAGTGACAATGACGGCATCAGCGATACCAGCGAAGCGATTTTGGTCGTGCTTTCCGGGTTGGATTCTGATCTTGATGGCATTGACGATAGTCTTGATGTTGATTTGCAGGGCGGTGCAGACGAAGACGGCGACGGCATATCCGATGCGCTAGTCAGTTTTGCGGATATTGATAGCGATGGATTGCCTGCGTTTCTCGATAATGACAGTGATGGCGACGGTTTCACGGATGATCAGGAGCAAGGTGATTTCAATAACGATGGAATACCCGATTCAGAGCAGGGCCAAGAAGAAATTGAAACTTCGCTGGAAGGTCACGGTGGCGCATTTGCAAGCTTATGGATGTTGCTTTTGTTGATGTTCATTCCGCTGAGAAATAGAAAAGGAAGACAGCATTGAAATTATTTACCAATATATCGTTAAGCGGGATTGCGCTAGGTTTATTCGTTAACGTGGCTCAAGCTGATGGAGAATCCTGTCAATCTTTCAGTGAAAGCTGGGAACTGCGCAACTGTTGGTATTTGGGTGTCGGCCTGAATATAAGTGATCTGAAGCCGGATTCCAGCAAAACCAGTTGGGAAGTGACGGATGATAGTGATCAAGGTTTTAGCTTGCACTTGGGTGTGAATTTAACACATCACGTTTTCACGGAATTGAGTTACAGCGATCTGGGCGAGTCCACTCTGGAGAGCCGCAATCCGTTTATTACGAATAAAGAATTCATTAGCTATAAAGTGCCGGCACTGTGGCTTGGTTATTATCTTCGTGGTTATGAAGAAAGTCGAGACTGGGACATCTATGTGAAGGTGGGAGTCGGTGGTATCACGAACGACAGTTCAAGTGAATTGTTGCCGTATAAGGAGCAAACATCCTGGCAGTTAGCGCTTGCCGTTGGCGCAGAATATAAGCTGAGTGAGCACTGGGATGCGCGGCTTTCATTTTTTAGTTTTGATGAAGATGCGCGAGGTGTCGGCCTTTCACTAACAAGGGATCTTGTATTTTAACCAGTAGTGACGAGTAACATTGGGTAAGCAATAAGCTGTTTATGACTTTTTAGCATAAACCGTTTTATCGACGTTTTTTATATCGGCTATGAATCAGACAGTTAGCATTAGAACAGTAAAAAAAAGCATTAGCGACGGGGTATCCATGCCATATCAATCCTTTGCTGACCCTCTCATGTATTAGACTGTAAATTAATCAATAAGGAATTGTTTTAACGATCCTAAACGGATTATTGAATGGCGATTTTAGTAGGTAAGTGATCATGGAAGGTAGTAAAAACGATACTCAGGTGCAGGACGCAAAAGCAGCCGTCCAAGAAGAGTTGCAGGTGAATGTCGATGATCCGGTGTCGATGAGTGCATGGCAATCCCCGGTCAAATTGGATTTAGACGCAAGGGAATCCGAGGTAAACCATGCCATATTGCAAACCTATGATTCGAAAGAACTGGATTTGGAAGAATTGGAAGTTAATGCCATTGATTCCAATGAAGATGAATCCGACGACGAAAGCCAGGAAGAGTCGGCGTCAGAAAATAGTCTGGACCTAAGCAATACGTCGAGGAAAACACAATCTGAAGATGCCGAGGGTCTTCAATCCCAAGAATCTGAAAACCAATCTGAAAGCAGTTCTTCTAGTTCCGATGCCGATTCATCATCCAATACTCCTGTAGATACCCAAAGCCGTTTTGATCCAGATCTAGATGAAGACGATGATGCGTTTAATGTAGAGGGTTTGTTTGCTTCGTCTGTCGGGTTGGTTAATTCGAATGTTACGGTTGGCGTGACGGATGAAAGCACAGAAGAACCATCGGAAGAAGTTTTATCCAGTACAACCGAAAGTGATAGTGAACGTGATAACACGTCCGCAAATGAAGATCCTGAAATCATTCTGTCCTTGGATGATGAAGGCAATTTAACCAATCAAACCGTAGATAGAAATGATGCGTTAGATTCCTCCGATAATCAATTTGATAGCGTAATAGTGGGTAGTCCGGATTCGATATCTCCTCCTCAAATAACACTTTCAGTCTCACCTACTTCTGGAACCGTAGAACAAAATGGTTTTTTTACGCTGGATATATTAAACGATTCCGGCGATATCCGGATTCAGAATGTCACCATTATTAACAGCCTTGATCTGGATGGAAAGGGCGTTGTTTCGATTACCGATAACCAGATTTCTTATGATCCAGGAAATGCCTTTGATTATCTGCCAGAAGGCCAATCTGAAAACGTTGTAATTCGGTTTATAGCAACTGATGTGCAGGGAAACAGTGTCGAGTCTGCGGCGACTATCGAAGTGACTGGCACTAATGATGCACCGGTTCTTGGCTTGGGATCCGGTACCACCGATCAAGATACAACTTTGGCGCTGGATGTGTTGGCGAGCGCCAGCGATCCCGAGGATGACGTATTAACACTTTCGAATGTCTCCCTCGATTCCGGATTGGGATCGGTTTCAATCATTAACAATGAGTTGGTTTACGATCCTGCGGGTAATTACGATGGCTTGAACGATGGTCAAAGTGCCGAAGTTGTTGTTTCGTACACGGTAACGGACGCCACTGGTGAGACAAGTCAATCTACGGCCACTATTTCAGTTACCGGCACAAACGATGCGCCAGTACTCGGCTTGGTGTCTGGTACCACCGATCAGGATACAACATTGACGGTCGATGTATTGGCCGGTGCTGTCGATCCGGAAGGCGAAATTTTAACTTTATCAAATGTGTCTTTGGATTCCGGATTGGGGTCGGTTTCAATCGTTAACAATGAGCTGGTTTACGATCCAGCCGGCAACTACGACAGCTTGGCTGACGGTCAAAATGCTGAAGTCGTTGTGTCCTACACAGTCACAGATGCTACCGGAGAAACAAGTCAATCTACGGCGACGATCTCGGTCACTGGCACAAACGACGCGCCGGTACTTGGAGTGGTGTCTGGTACCACCGATCAAAATACGGCTTTGACGGTCGATGTGCTGGCGAGTGCCAGCGATCCGGAAGGGGATGTTTTAAGTCTATCGAATGTGAGTTTGGACTCGGGTTTAGGATTGGTGTCCATTGTTGACAATGAACTGGTTTACGATCCTGCCGGCAACTACGACAGCTTGGCTGGCGGCCAAAGTGTGGAAGTGGTTGTCTCCTATACGGTCACTGATGCGACTGGAGAAACAAGTCAATCGACGGTATCGATTTCAGTAACGGGTGCGAATTATGCACCGGTACTCGCGGTGGTATCGGATACCACCGATCAAGATACGACTTTGACGGTGGATGTGTTGGCAGGTGCCAGTGACCCTGAAGGTGATGTGTTAACTGTTTCGAATGTGGTGATCGATTCCGGGTTGGGTTCAGTTTCAATCGTTAACAATGAATTGGTTTATGACCCAGCCGGTAATTACGATGGATTGGCGAGTGGTCAGAGTGCTGAAGTTGTAGTGACATACACGGTTACTGATGAAGGAGGAAATAGTGTTGATTCTACTGCGACCATTTCGGTAACGGGCACAGATGATGCGCCGGTTCTGGGAGTGGTTTCCGGCACCACCGATCAAGATACAAGTTTGACAGTGGATGTGCTGGCTAGTGCCAGTGATCCGGAAGGTGACGTATTAACTCTATCCAATGTCACTCTCGATTCCGGCTTGGGATCGGTGTCCATAATTGGTAATGAATTAGTCTACGATCCTGCGGGCAACTACGATAGTTTGGCTGACGGTCAAAGTGCTGAAGTTATTGTGTCGTACACCGTTACTGATGCGACTGGGGAAACAAGTCAATCTACGGCAACTATATCGGTCACTGGCACAAACGATGCGCCGGTTCTGGGAGTGGTTTCTGATACCACCGATCAAGATACAACGCTGACAGTGGATGTGTTGGCAAGTGCCAGCGATCCGGAAGGTGACGTATTAACTCTATCGAATGTCAATTTGGATTCGGGTTTAGGATCAGTGTCCATTGTTGACAATGAATTAGTCTACGATCCTGCGGGTAATTACGACAGCTTGGCTGACGGTCAAAGTGCTGAAGTCGTTGTGTCCTACACAGTCACAGATGCTACCGGAGAAACAAGTCAATCTACGGCAACTATATCGGTCACTGGCACAAACGATGCGCCAGTTCTGGGAGTCGTGTCAGATACCACCGATCAAAATGCGGCTTTGACGGTCGATGTATTGGCGAGTGCCAGCGATCCGGAAGGGGATGTTTTAAGTCTATCGTATGTGAGTTTGGACTCGGGTTTAGGATTGGTGTCCATTGTTGACAATGAACTGGTTTACGATCCTGCCGGTAATTACGACGGTCTGAGCGATGGTCAAAGTGTGGAAGTGGTTGTCTCCTATACGGTCACTGATGCGACAGGAGAAACAAGTCAATCGACGGTATCGATTTCAGTAACGGGTGCGAATTATGCACCGGTACTCGCGGTGGTATCGGATACCACCGATCAAGATACGACTTTGACGGTGGATGTGTTGGCAGGTGCCAGTGACCCTGAAGGTGATGTGTTAACTGTTTCGAATGTGGTGATCGATTCCGGGTTGGGTTCAGTTTCAATCGTTAACAATGAATTGGTTTATGACCCAGCCGGTAATTACGACGGATTGGCGAGTGGTCAGAGTGCTGAAGTTGTAGTGACATACACGGTTACTGATGAAGGAGGAAATAGTGTTGATTCTACTGCGACCATTTCGGTAACGGGCACAGATGATGCGCCGGTTCTGGGAGTGGTTTCCGGCACCACCGATCAAGATACAAGTTTGACGATCGATGTGTTGGCTAGTGCCAGTGATCCGGAAGGTGACGTATTAACTCTATCGAATGTCACTTTGGATTCGGGTTTAGGGTCAGTGTCCATCGTTGGTAATGAATTGGTTTACGATCCAGCCGGCAACTACGACAGCTTGGCTGATGGTCAAAATGCTGAAGTCGTTGTGTCCTACACCGTTACTGATGCGACTGGGGAAACAAGCCAGTCCACGGCTACGATTTCGGTCACCGGCACAAATGACGCGCCTATTCTCTCCGCGATATCCGACACCACGGATCAAGACACAAGTTTGACGATCGATGTGTTGGCAAGTGCCAGCGATCCGGAAGGGGACGTTTTAACTCTATCCAATGTCACCCTCGATTCCGGGTTGGGATCGGTGTCCATTGTTAACAATGAATTGGTTTACGATCCTGCAGGCAACTACGATAGCCTGGCTGATGGCCAAAGTACTGAAGTTGTTGTGTCGTACACAGTGACTGATGCTACCGGAGAAACAAGCCAGTCCACGGCTACGATTTCGGTCACCGGCACAAATGACGCGCCTATTCTCTCCGCGATATCCGACACTACGGATCAAGACACAAGTTTGACGATCGATGTGTTGGCAAGTGCCAGCGATCCGGAAGGGGACGTTTTAACTTTATCGAATGTTACCATCGATTCCGGCTTGGGATCGGTGTCCATTGTTGCTAATGAATTGGTTTACGATCCAGCCGGTAACTACGACAGCTTGGCTGACGGTCAAAGTGCGGAAGTTATTGTGTCGTACACAGTTACTGATGCGACTGGGGAAACAAGCCAGTCCACGGCTACGATTTCGGTCACCGGCACAAATGACGCGCCTATTCTCTCCGCGATATCCGACACCACGGATCAAGACACAAGTTTGACGATCGATGTGTTGGCAAGTGCCAGCGATCCGGAAGGGGACGTTTTAACTCTATCCAATGTCACCCTCGATTCCGGGTTGGGATCGGTGTCCATTGTTAACAATGAATTGGTTTACGATCCTGCAGGCAACTACGATAGCCTGGCTGATGGCCAAAGTACTGAAGTTGTTGTGTCGTACACAGTGACTGATGCTACCGGAGAAACAAGCCAGTCCACGGCTACGATTTCGGTCACCGGCACAAATGACGCGCCTATTCTCTCCGCGATATCCGACACTACGGATCAAGACACAAGTTTGACGATCGATGTGTTGGCAAGTGCCAGCGATCCGGAAGGGGACGTTTTAACTTTATCGAATGTTACCATCGATTCCGGCTTGGGATCGGTGTCCATTGTTGGTAATGAATTGGTTTACGATCCAGCCGGCAACTACGACAGCTTGGCTGACGGTCAAAGTGCGGAAGTTATTGTGTCGTACACAGTTACTGATGCGACTGGGGAAACAAGCCAATCTACGGCAACTATATCGGTCTCCGGCACAAACGATGCGCCGGTTCTGGGAGTGGTTTCTGATACCACCGATCAAGATACGAGTTTAACGGTGGATGTGCTGGCAAGTGCCAGCGATCCGGAAGGGGATGTTTTAACGCTATCCAATGTCACCCTCGATTCCGGGTTGGGTTCAGTTTCAATCGTGAACAATGAATTGGTTTACGATCCTGCGGGTAATTACGACAGCCTGGCTGACGGTCAAAGTGCTGAAGTTATTGTGTCGTACACCGTTACTGATGCGACTGGGGAAACAAGCCAGTCTACGGCAACTATTTCTGTTACCGGCTTAAATGCAGCGCCGATCCTGCAGGCGGATTCAGGTGTAACCGCATTCAGTGACTCATTGACATTGGACGTACTGGCAAATGACACCGATCCAGATACAAGTGATACGTTAACGATCACTGATGCCTCAATATCGAGCGGGTCTGGAACTGTGACCATTGTTTCTAATGAGCTATTGTTTGACCCAGATGGCCAGTATGATTCGTTGCGTCCCAGGGATACCTCAAGTGTAGATATTAGTTATACCGTTGAAGACAGTGCAGGGGAAAGCGCCCTTTCTACTGCAACAATACAAGTCAATGGATGGAATAATATCGTTCAGGGCACCGCTGATGCTGATGTGCTGGTTAGTGAATCCGGTAGAACGCTTATTTATGGTGGAGAGGGTACCGACTCCATCGAATACAACGTCGGCGACGGATACGATTATATTAGTGGTAGTGATGGAGCGGATGTGCTTACAGTGAATGCCACTACGGGTTCTAATCTCTTAATAGAAGATGCAGCAACGTACAATTCCCGAACCGGGCTGAGTGTGGAATCCAATCTGATCATGCTTACCGTAGATGGAAGCGTTGCAGCCGAGATCGAAGGAATAGAGCAGCTAAATTTAAATGCAGACGCCACAGACAGCATCACAATCAGTGGTGATTTTACTCAATCCGATTTGGTGGTGAATGGGCTGATAATCAATTCGGTGGTCACTGATGTGGATGTGGATGCAAGCCTGATCAGCTCCAACCACGGTATCCAATTCAACGGAACGTCGGGTTCTACAACGACCATTGGCGGTCAAGGCGATGATGTCTTCGAGGGTGGAGGGGACGCTGATTCCTTAGCAGGTGGCGCGGGTAATGATTTATTTAATTACAACGTCGGTGAAGGATTCGATTTTATAGATGGCGGAGTTGATCAAGATACGTTGGTGTTTGAAAGTCCGGGATTATCGGTAGTTTTGGTGGAAACGGCGTTTATATTCAATCTCAGGACAGGTTCGAGCATACCATCAGATCATTTTGTCGTCAGTGTAAATACCGTTCCAGCGGTACAAGCGGTAAACATCGAAAATTTTGAAATTCACGCTGGTGACAATGATCATATATTACTAGTTGGCGATTTCTCATCTACCACTTTGAGCACTGATATTCAAATTCTTGGTGCAACTCAAAACACAATAATCGATGGCTCCCAAATCTTATCAGATCACTCTATTTCAGTGATCGGGGATGTGGGTGCTGAAACGGTGATTGGTACTATCAATGCCGATGTTATTGCCACCGGCGATGGTGACGATATTCTTCAATCGATCGGTGCGGGTGACGTAGTATCAACAGGTCAGGGAAGCGACGCCATTTCAGCGGTTATTGAGGATGGACTAATTACGATTGATTCAGGGCTGGGAAGCGATTTGCTGACGCTCGACTGCTCAGGCGTGAGTTCACTCTTGATTGAAGATGCAGCCAGTTATCTGTTACGGACAGGTGAATCCTTGATCGATGCAGCATTGATTATTACAGCGGATAATACTACTTCGCTGTTAATAGATTCGGTAGAGCTGTTGAATCTCAACGTCGATTTAGCCACCAATACGATATTGTCGGGGGATTTGAGCCTGGCAGGCCTTGATACTAATGGACTGAATATATCAGTCATCGGCGGTGGGTCTGCAACAGTCGATGTATCGAACCTGACCTCGATTCACGAACTGAATAGCGGCCTCAGCGAAGGCTTAACCCTGGTTGGCGATCTCCTAAGCAATACGATAACCGGTACGGTAAATGACGATTATATCGACGGGTTGACCGGAAGCGATATTCTATCCGGTGGTAGTGGGCATGACACGTTGATTAATGGACTCGGGAATGATCAGTTGTTTGGCGAAGCCGGAGACGACCTTTTTGTTATGGGCTTACTCAGCGGAGTGGATGTGGCCGATGGAGGAGTCGGCTGGACTGATACCATCGATGTGCTGGCAGGAGTAGCGACCATAGCCTCACTTGAAATTAACGGGGTTGTCACGGCTGTCGATATATTTTCTGATGGCATAGATCTTTCCGCAGACAGCTTTGGTTCGGTGACGTTGATCGATGGGTCCTATCTGGATTTTACCAATATGGAAAGAATAGATTGGTAATTTACTTTATTTAAATCACTTGTTTACTACGCTTAAGAAAAGAGAAATATATTCAGGGAAGTAATGGCATTGCACCATTACGTGGAACTTACGTCTATGGGATGGATAAGTAGTATAAATTGGTTCAGAAGTGTTAGGGAGACGCCGTTAAGTACCAAGCTGGGGCAAGTCGTTTTTGGCATCAAACCAGAAATCGTGTTCGCAAGCTTTGTTATCAATCTACTTAGCCTGGCTCTTCCCATTGTTATTCTTCAGCTGTACGACCGGATTATCCCGCAGCAGGCTGTTCAAACATTGATCGCCCTGATGGTGGGGTTATTGGTCGTATGCTTATTCGATACTACGCTCAAAATTTGCCGTTCGGTGGTAATGGATCGCCTGGGTGCTGATTTTGAATTGACCACCACGTTACTCTTAATGGAGCGAATACTTCACTCCGACTTATCTGCATTTGAAGAAAGCCGGCACAGTGAATACTTGGATAAGTTCAAATCCATTGAACGAGTCAGGGAGATTCAGTTCGGACAAAACATCCTTTCTATATTCGATTTACCGTTCGTTGTCATATTTTTCGTAATGATTTGGGTGTTTGCCGGATACCTGGTCTTAATACCGATGGTGCTCTTTTTTGTATTCATTGCCTTTTTCCTGTTTGCCAGTAAAAGCTTGCATGATGCGATATTGAAACGCGACGGTTTGTTCGAGAAAAGACATAATTTTCTTATTGAAGTGCTTCAGGGCATGCAGACACTGAAACCACTGGCCATGGAATCACAAATGCTGCGCCGTCATGAACGAATGGCTGCAGAAACATCCGGAACGCTTTTCAGATTAGCTTACATAAATAATCTCATTCAATCAGCCACATCTTCGTTTTCCCAGATCGTAATTATCGCTTTTGTAACGGTTGGGGCTGTTTATGCTGTGAATGGCGACTTATCCATTGGTGCGTTGGCTGCGGGCAGCATGCTTTCAGGAAGAATATTACAACCCGCAACACGGGTTCTCAGCTTTTGGATGCAATGGCAAACGGCTAAAGTATCGGAAAGTAAAATAATTCACCTGCTCAACTTGCCACAGGAACCCAACGAAAAATCGGAAAGGGGTGTGCGTCTGAGCGGGAACATAGAACTTCTAAACGTGTGCTTTCACTACAAAGGTGAGGAGTTAGGGAATACATTAGAAAACCTATCGCTCACGATCGAAGAGAACAAGTTCATAACGATCACCGGTGAAAACGGGTGTGGTAAGTCAACACTGGTTAAACTGTTGTTGGGAATAGTCGATCCACAGCGTGGGGATGTTAGATATGATGATCGCTCTGTCACTGAATTAAACAAACAGTCATTACGGAATCAGATCGGTGTCGTGCCTCAAAGGGGTATGATCTTTGCGGGAACAATACTGGATAATCTGACCGGATTTAGAAAAGGAGAGGCAGTAACCCAGGCTTTGGATTATGCACACTTGCTGGGATTAAATGAAGATCTTACTTATATGCCTAACGGATTGGAAACCGAGGTTGACAGCAGCGCCGCGAACAATATGCCGGAAGGGCTACGACAAAGAATAGTGATGGTGCGAGCGCTGATTGGAAATCCGAAAATATTAATTCTAGATGATGCGAACACTGGATATGATAAAGAAAACTTTTCTCGTTTGTTTGAATATTTGAAAACGGTTAAAGGTAGAAAGACCATTATTCTTATAACGCAGCATCCTGCATTAATGAGCTTGTCGGATCACTGTTATAAAATGAAAGATGGAAATGTTAAGAAAATGTTTTCGCGGGTTGAGGTAGCAGGTTCCAGATCTGATACCCAAGAAGGTGGGCCAAATGAAAGTAAATAAAGCCCAGTTAATTCAGCATATAGTCGAAGGTGATACGGACGGCTTCGGTCAGTACAGCCCCTACGCCAGATCATTGATGCCGCTGCTCAGTGTAGTGGATTTTAAAGCCACCTTGAGGGATGTTGCCGAAGTCCTGCCTGAGGGCGATTTTGAGTTTGACCTTCCCTATCTCAGACTGATTTTATCCCGACTTGGTTGCACAACCGAGCAATTGAAAACCCGGATCGAAGATGTCCCTGCGCACCAGTTACCCTGCCTGTTCGTTTCGAATTCTGGTGACGTTTATGTGCTATATCAAAAAGAAAAAGATAAATACGTATTTCTGAACTGTATAACCGGTGTTACTTCTGTTGATGCATTGAGCAGCGTGGGGATGGCCTATTTCGTTAACCACGTTGGTGCTGAAGAAGAAAAAATTAAAACCAATCGGGATTGGGTGTGGGTGGTGCTGAAGCGCTTTTACCCCATTTTTAAGTATTTGTTCGGGCTCACATTAATACTGAACCTAACGGTGCTGTGCGTCCCTTTCTTTATAATGATTGTCTATGACTCTGTTATTGGAAATTCCGATCTGGAATCGCTATGGGCGCTAGCAGCGGGTGTTATTTTGGTCCTGGTGACTGACTTGGGCCTGAGGCTGATCAGATCAAGAATCATGGCCTTGCCGGCCGGCCGGCTGGATTACTTGCTAGCAACAGAAACATTAAAACAAGTTCTGTCGTTGCCGACCATAATGACAGAGAGGGCGTCGCTAACAGCTCAGCTCTCAAAGTTCAGGCTGTACGAAAGTATCAGGGAGTTTTTCACCGGGCCCACCGCGTTGCTGGTTCTGGAACTGCCCTTTGTGCCTCTATTTATTACGGTGCTGGCGGTGCTTGGTGGCAGTATTGCGTTGGTTCCGTTGGTTGTGATGCTGATTTTTCTGATAACCGGTATTTACGCAATACCGAAAATGAAAAGGATGATCGCAGAATCTGCAGAGCACAGAGCCAAACACGAGCAACTCACGATGGAGCTGTTAGGTGGCGTATTCGAAATAAAGATCATGGCCGACGAGGCAGGTTGGATGCGGCGCATACAAAAATCAGCCAAATTGGCTGCTTTCAGTAACTATAACGTCTCACGGGCGCACTCTCTGTTAAACAATTATACCCAGTCGATATTGTTCATTGCTTCTGTTGCCGTGGTCTGGATCGGTGGAACGAAAGCCATGGAAGGGCAAATAAGTATTGGCGCTTTGATTGCGTGTATGGCCATTCTTTGGCGTGTCGTTACGCCAATGCAAATGATGCTGCTTACTTATTTCAGCTTTGATCAAACTCTGAAGGGAATACAGGGCATAAACGAAATAATGGCGCTCAAGCCGGAGCGTAATTCAAGCAAATCATCCATGATGAAGCGGGAATATAGAGGCGACGTAAAACTGGAGAGGGTGAGCTTTCGCTATGGGCCGCACCTTGATCCTGTTTTGATTGGGGTTAGCTTTCATGTTAAGGAAAACGAATTTTTAGTTATTGCCGGCGGTAACGGCTCAGGCAAGTCCACGGTGCTGAAATTGCTTTGTGGTATGTACTTGCCACAGATAGGAAATATTTTGATTGACGATACAGACATTCGACAATTCAACACCACCGAGTTGCGCCACAAGATATCGTATGTACCCCAGTATCCACGCCTATTCACTGGCGACATCAGGTTTAACCTGAAATTAAGAGATATTATTGCCAGTGATGAAGTTGTTCTGAATGCATTAAAAATAGCAGGAATAGAGGAACAAATTCTTGCGCTACCGAATGGGTTGGATACGCAGATCGGGGGCTATGTGGGTGGCTCTGTCCCTTCCGGTATCCAGAGAAATTTATGTATAGCTCGCTCCATGGTCGGATCCTATCCTATCGTTATCTTAGATGAGCCCAGTGCAGGCCTCGATAAAGTGGGCACTGAAAACGTGGTGAATTTACTCAAAAATCTTAAGGGAAAGTGTACCGTTATCGTTACATCCCACGCCCCTGAAATAGTAGAGATAGCGGACAAGGTCGTTGAGATGGAAAGGGGGTTAGTTAAAAACGTCACAACCGCAGTGGACTATTTGGGTACGGACAAAAAGGCAGGGGTGTTACTAAAATGAAGTTAAAGGAATTTATTTATCGGAAACGACAGCACTCTGACAGTGAAGTCAACCAATACCTTATTCAGTCTATTGCGTTAGAAGATTACACGTCGGCTTATAAAATTAATCGCATAATGCGGCTCGTCTCTCTGTTGGTTATTGGATTGTTGTGTTGGTGCTATTTTACTTCGTTACCAGAGATTACTTCTGCCCAGGGTGAAGTAGTACCCCAAGGACGATTGCTGCGAGTCAAACATTTGGAAGGTGGCACAGTAGAAGATATCCTGGTTCGCAATGGCGACATTGTAGAAAGTGACCAACTGTTGCTCGTGCTGGACGATTCATTGTTGAAGTCTGAAATGAGAAGCCTTCAATCTTCCAAAGCCGGAATGTTACTGACGATCGAAAGGCTTAGTGCATTGTTGGATACGCGCGAACTCCAGATCGATCAGTGGAAAGCGGATTATCCGTTCCTGGTGGAGACTCAAATCGAGCATTATCAGCAACAGCTGGAAGGATATAAGTTCCGGAAAAACAGCATCGCACAGCAAAAAATACATAGAAAAATTGAATTGGACAGTAAGTCAGAGCAGCTAAACGCTGCACAGGAAGAACTGGATATACTCAGTCAAAATTACGATATGCATATGTCATTGTTCGAACGCGGTCTATTGTCGAAGTCGAATGCGCTGGATACAGCCGCATTGTTGGCAGCCTCGAGAAACCGGCTGGCTAAGATTAAAAATGAGATGGAGATAATTCGTCATTCATTGCAAGAACTGGAAGAAAAATCCCAGGAAATAACCGCTATGTGGCGGGAACAGCTGAACTCGGAAAAAACCAAGGTCGTGACCCAGCTTTCTGTCACCAATGAACAGATAGCGGAGATGAACACACGCATTAAAAAGATGAAGATATTCACCCCTGTAAATGGAATCGTAAAAGGTTTAACCGTCAATTCCAACCATACAGTGGTCGCGCCTGGCGAGATCATGATGGAAGTTATTCCTACGGATGATGAGCTTTTAGTTGAAGCAAGAATCGCGCCTGAAGATATCGGACACATCGCGATGGGGCATACAGCCGACGTCAAGGTCAGTAGCTATGAGCACCAAAAATTCGGCTCGATTAAAGGCGAAGTGATGAAGATGTCACCGTCAACGTACATCGATAGTGAGAATAATCCTTATTATCTAGCGGAAATTAAGCTCTCTAAAAGCTATGTCGGAACAAACTCGGAACTTAACCGTATTTATCCCGGCATGACCGTGCGGGCGGATATCATAACCAATCGTAAAACCATACTCGAGTATTTGCTGAGGCCTCTGCAGCGTGGCTTTGACGGCGCGTTCTCAGAAAGGTGATTGGGGTTGGCACTAGTGGCGTGACTTCCAACTCAAGAAATTAATGTCACTAATTTCCCTAAGTCCAACGGTTTAGTGAGATGGGCATCGAAGCCAGCTTCCAAAGCCATATCAATGTCTTTCTGCTGCCCCCATCCGGTTGTAGCAATCAGCAGCGTGTTCGCCGTTAAGGCTTTGCGTAGTGTGCGAGCGATGTCATAACCACTCATATCGGGCAACCCGATATCAAGCAAAATCACATCCGCGTTATATGAGGACGATTGAATTATTCCATCGCTGCCTGAATAAGCCGTGGCAGTAACATGCCCTTGCATTTCCAGCAGTAAGGCTAAGCTGTTTGCCGCGTCTTCATTGTCATCTATGATCAGAATTCGCTTCGCGGTGTTAGTCGGTTCTACGGGCTGAGGTGGAACGCTGCTAACTGAGGTGGGTTCTACAATGGGCAGGGTCACTATAAATTGGCTTCCCTGGTTAGGACCTTTGCTGTGCGCGCATATGGTGCCATCATGCAGTTCAACAAACCCCTTAACTAATGAAAGGCCAATACCCAAACCCCCTTCCGCATAATCTACACCGTTTTCCAGTTGAGTAAATATATTAAAAAGTGCATTGATTTCATCAGGTTCGAAACCGATTCCATTATCGCTTACACATAGAGTTGCCACCTTGTCATTCACGCTAAACCGTAAGTGAATATGGCCATTGAGCGGTGTATATTTGGCTGAATTGTTCAATAAGTTGATTATGACCTGAGTTAAACGGGTTTCATCCGCAAGCGAGTAAACGGGGTTGTTCGGTATTTCCAGCTGCAGGCTGTGGCCGCGCGCTTCTATCTGAGGCCTGGCCATTTCCACTGAGCTGTTAACTAGATCGACCAGGTCAATATACGCTTTACGCAACTCGACCCGTCCATTCGAGATCCTGGATATGTCCATCAGGTCATCCAGAAGATGAGTCATTTGTTGCACTTGTCGGCTTAGGATTTTAGTGGCCCACTGCGTCACTCCATGATCGGTATCGAGCGAACCCATCACTTCGACGACATTGCGCATGGGCGCCAGAGGGTTTCGTAATTCATGCGCCAACGTCGCTAGAAATTCATCTTTGCGGCGATCCGCAATGGAGAGTTGTTCGTTGAGCTGCTGTAGCTGCTCCTTTGCTGATGCCAGTTGTTGCAGTGACTGCTCCGCCTGACGCCGAGATAAAATTATTTCTTTTTCGTATTTTTTCCTATCGGTAGCAACGAAGATAGCGATCTCATCATAGGGGCAATTGTCGCGAACCCGTCGTATTGCATTGATAAGGACGGGAATCCGGCTTCCATCACTATGTAACATCTCCATCTGAACTTCTGAAACGGAACCTTGTAATTGCAACAAGGGCACCCAGTGCGTTTGATGAAACACCCTGCCACCCACCGTTAACAATTCCTGAAATTTCTTTAACTGTAATTGCGGGAAGCTATAGCCCAGCCAGCTACAGAACGTTGCATTGGCAACTTCTATTTTTCCATCGGATGTTGTAACCAGCATGCCGCAGGGCGCGTTGTCATACAGGGAATCACAATCCAGTTCATTCATTTTTTAGACTGACTCAAAACACTAACTGGTTCAGAAATTTCTGCATGGCGGCAATACTGGGTTCCGGAGCACTTAAATGTGGACAATGACCGACGTTTTCAATAATGACCAGCTCAGAATTGGGCATTTGGTTTTGCATGTATTCACCGACGCTCCGCGGAGCAATGATGTCTTCACTGCATTGAAGGATTAATGCGGGCGTGGTGGATTTACTGAGCATAGCGCGGTGATCAGATAGAAAAGTTACCTTAGCAAAATGTTTTGCAATAGTAGGATCGGTTCGACAAAAGCTGTTGGTAAGTTCCTGGCCCAACTCTTCACGGTCGTGGGCGCCCATTATTGCTGGAGCCATTGTGCTTGACCAGCCAAGGTAATTGCTTTCCATGGTCTGAATTAGGTCATCAATATCTTCCCGGGAGAATCCACCGATATAATCACCGTCGTTAATGTAACAGGGAGACGGACCAACCATAACCTGAGCCCTGAATTTTTCGGGCGCTTTGATTGTGGCTAAAAGGCCAATGGTCGCACTTACTGAGTGACCTATAAAGATCACCGGTCCATCGGAAAACCCGTCGATGATTTCCAGCAGATCAGACGCATAGCCATCCAGAGAGTTATATTTTTTGAAATCGTAAGCCGCTAGATCCGACGATCCGCTTCCTGTTAAATCGAACAGGATGTTTCGGCAACCGCTCTCAAAGACAGGTACCAGATAGCGCCACATGCTCTGATCACAGCCAAACCCATGGGCATACACCATAGTCACGGGGCCGTCGCCTACAACCTTCACATTGTTGCGTTTAACTAAATCCATAACGACTCCTGAACTGCAGGGGATACCAGGGGGGGCTTTGGGACAATAATACCGGTTTAATAGTTCATGGGATAGGGTGTCAATACGGTCTCAATAGCATCGCAGCAGGAGCAGGCACTCTATCGCTTTGGCACTTCGTCGCGATAGAGCGGTAACCACGCTGAAGAGCTAACGCAGAATCAAAACCGGAACGGTGCTCGTGGCCAACATTTTGGTGGTATTGCTGCCCACGATGAATTCTCGGATCCTTGAGTGGCCATAGGCGCCCATCACTTTCAGTTCGATGTTATAGCGGTTCTGAAAATCCATCAGACATTCGATTACGTTGCCCTGAAGCAAATGCGTCTGCACTTCGCGGCCTTTACCGGACAGAAGTTCACAGGCATGTTCAAGACGTTTGTGGTTTTCGGATGTGTCGTTGCCCACCATGACCACGTGCCCGGGTAACTTTGATAACAGCGGGCTTTCGGCAATCCGGTTAATTGCGATGTCGGCTGTTTCACTTCCGTCATAGGCCAGCATATAGTTGCCCGGGGCGGAAAACGTTCTGGTCGCCATCAATATCGGAGTGTGAATAGCACGAACCAGGTTTTCCACATGAGAGCCGATGGTTTGATTTTTCAGGTCATGATCATCACCCAGACGGCCAATCACATACATCCGGGTTTTGTCTTCATAGGCCAACATGGCGTCCAGCAGGTGGTCGTGTCGCTGTTCACCATGAACGTCCACCGCGCCAGCGGCTTCGGCTCTGATTTTCGCATCTTCAAGCAGGTGTTTACCGTGTTCAATCGCCAGTTTATTGCGCTGTTCATCCAGTACGGTTAATTCATCCAGCAAATGCTCGCGGCTACCCAGCCCGATTGCGCCGGACAGATCCTCCTTTGCCGGTGAGCGGGTTTTTTCCAAGACATGAAGAAAGGTTAAAGGCGCTCCCAGAATCTGGCTCGCCCAGGCTGCGGTATCACATACCGCGTTGGAAATAGCCGATCCATCAACGCAGGCGGTTATGGTATTTTTTGTCATGGTGATCCTCCTTGGATTAGTGACCGGCCATCATCTTTTCTACTTCTTCCGGCTTGTCGTAAACGCCGAATTTATCGACCACGGTGCGGGTCGCTTCATTCATGCCGATGATGTCCACCTCCGTACCTTCGCGACGGAATTTAATCACCACTTTATCCAGGGCGGCGACCGAGGTCACATCCCAAAAGTGGGCGTGGTGCAGATCGATGGTAACGCGATCAACGACCTCTTTAAAATCAAAGCATTCCATAAAGTGATCCGCAGAGGCAAAGAAAACCTGGCCAACCACCGTATATAAGCGTTGTCCTTCTTCGGGCTTTTCATTTTTCACAACCATGAAACGGCCGATTTTATTGGCGAAGAACAGGGCGGCCAACAGCACGCCCACGAACACCCCGATAGCCAGGTTGTGAGTGGCAACGACAACGGCAACGGTGGTGATCATCACGATGTTGGTGGAAATGGGGTGTTTCTTCAGGTTGACCAGCGAATCCCAGGAGAACGTACCGATGGACACCATGATCATCACCGCAACCAGCGCCGCCATCGGGATTTGCTTAATCCATTCATCCAGAAACACCACCATAATTAACAGAAAGGTGCCGGCGATAAACGTCGATAGGCGGCCCCGGCCTCCGGATTTAACGTTGATAATGGACTGACCGATCATCGCGCAACCAGCCATTCCACCCATCAGTCCGGCGCCGATGTTGGCAATACCCTGGCCTTTGCACTCGCGGTTTTTATCGCTTTTGGTGTCCGTCAGATCATCGACGATGGTGGCGGTCATCATGGATTCGAGCAATCCGACCACGGCCAGACCGATGGAGTAGGGGAAAATGATCTGCAGGGTGGTCAGGTTGAGCGGTACATCGGGCCATAGGAAGATGGGCAGCGTGTCTGGTAATTCCCCCATATCACCCACCGTGCGTATATCCAGTTTCAGCACTATGGCGACGATGGATAGAGCCACAATACAGATCAGCGGTGATGGAATGGATTTGCCGATAACCGGCAACAGCGGGAATAGATAGATGATCCCTAGACCGGCCGCAGTCATGGCGTATACATGCCAGGTTACGTTGGTCAGCTCTGGCAGTTGCGCCATGAATATCAGGATCGCCAAGGCGTTGACGAAACCAGTGACCACGGAGCGGGAGACGAAGCGCATTAAGCTTCCCAGCTTCAGAAAGCCGGCGCAGATCTGGAATACTCCGGTCAGCAGGGTGGCCGCCAGCAGGTATTCCAGACCATGTTCTTTCACCAGCGTCACCATCAACAGCGCCATAGCACCGGTGGCCGCACTGATCATGCCTGGGCGTCCACCCACAAACGCAATCACGACCGCGATACAAAACGACGCGTATAACCCGACCTTAGGGTCGACCCCGGCAATAATGGAAAAGGCAATGGCTTCAGGGATTAACGCCAGCGCCACCACGGTGCCAGCCAGTAAATCCCCCCGAATATTGGAAAACCAATCCTGCTTAATTGTTTCTATCATTGTTTACCTGCAGTTTTAAAACGTTCGCCTCCCGATGCGCAATGCATTGAGGGCATTTAAATAGTTGAACAACGTATGCTGCGCACCAAAAAGTGCGATTTAGCGAGAAAAGGGGTGACAATCAGAGTGATTGTAGACAGGAATGCTAGGGTGGACTAATTAGCAAAACGAGTTCCTGGTGGGTATGAATTCGGGGCATTTTACAAGAAAGTCAGTATTTTTCAATTCTTGAGCATGAAATGGGCTGCGGTGGGCGCTGTTGGTTGCTCGCTACGCACATTCCTGACACAGGCAATGCAGTTCTAATTGCGGACTTTGCAGAACATAGCCCGACTCTTCGACATTTCGCTTTAGTGTGTTGATCAGGGATTTTTTAATGCCGATTTCTTTCACATTGCCGCACTGGTCGCAGATCAAAAATTGGGGGACTTCGTGTTCATGGGCGCAACTGATATGGGAGCAGGCAACGTATTTGTTCGCCAGGTGTAGTTTGTGCACCAGGTTTTCGCTTTCGAGAAACTCCAGAATGCGATACACCGACATGGCCGGGGGAGATTCATCGAACTCCTTTTGCAGTATATCGATCAGTTCATAGGCTGACAGTGCCTTCTGGGATTTCAGCAACCCAGTCAAAACCCGCTTGCGCTTTTCGGTTAACTTGGCACCGCTCGCGCGACAACTGGTTTCTGCGTGATTGAGAATTTGTGTAATTGTACTCATGGCGTAATCATCCGGTCGGTTCCGCGGTCGGTGTCACTAAATGATAGGATATAACATAACATTATAGAATAAGCGTCCGTGATAATTAATGGCTTTTTGAAATGGAGGCGACAGTCAGATGGAATACAGCCACTAGGAGATACCATTTATGGGATTGGCTTTGCTACCGGATAGGGTCGTGGAAGCAGCCCGTGGGGGCCATTCTTTCTACCCTGATCGGTATCTGGATTCTCCTGGCCGTGATTACTCCCGTCACGGGTCGTGAAGTTATTGGCCGGATGGTATCCGTTCCGTCGGGGGCAGACATAGTCATGAATCAGCGTGAGGTGGTTAATTCGGCCTGGGATCTACCCACGGCACAAACCTTGACGGCATGGCACACATTCGTTGCTCCCCCCGCATTGTTGGAGCGTATATTACAATTGTTGTCTGACACGTATGTTCGTGCAGCGATTGAAAACGAACAGAGGGTTCGCGAGTGTCATGCTCAAACAGCGCCAATCTAAATGGCTGTGCATTGGGGTGATAGTGAAAGAAGCCTGCCGAAATACGCTGTTTACGAAGTCCCTCCAGTCAATTCCTGAGGTGCGTTCCGTGGTAGGCTACTGCTATTTACAATTACCTGAATGAACAGGGTTGACTCGCTTATGCCTATGATGACGACAGAGATACTAACTCGCGGTTACGAACTGGATGGGACCAGGACCATTCCTCCTGCTGTACTGATACGTTATATGGAGTGGGGGCGGTGGGAGTTTCTGAATTCAGAGCAAAATACCTTTCGTCACGCCATCAATAGTCTGGTGGTTGCAGCCCAAAGTCTGGTTGTGCTGGCGCCGGTCGTCGAGCGCATTAATCTGGAAATAAGCGTTTGGCTAAGCCGCGTAGGCAATACCAGCCTGGATATTTCCCAAATGATCGTTGATAAAGAATCGAAAATGGCGATCGCTTTGGGGCGCGCTACGCTGGTGAATGTCGATTCCCGACGTCGTCCAAAAGTGGTAGCGGAAACGGTCAAAGATTTTATAGACACTTCACCCGCTAACTTCGACGGTAGACTGTTCCCGAAAATCCAAAACAGCCTCCCGATTGAATCTGTAAAATCCATCGAAAGAAGAGTAATGCCCAGTGAAATTGATTTGCTAAAACACGTCAATCATTCACGGTATGTTGATTATGTAGAGGATGCGCGCAAATTACTGTTTCCGGAACAAGCAGAGATGAGGGATCCCATCTTCGGTCTGACCCTGGAATATAAAACAGAAGCACTGAACGGCCAGTTGCTTACTATTGATGTTTCGCCCTTAAAATCCCAAGCCGCTTTTCAATCCCAAATTCGCCATGGTCAAGACATCGTAGCGAACGCGATTGTGCAGCTCACACAATAGAATAGAGGAGGAGGTTGTCTGTATTCGGGAGATTTGAAAATAGGTTGTGAGTGCAATGCGTTCCGCAAACTCAGGCTGGTGGAAGCTCTAACTGTACTTTCACGTATACAGCAGATTTCAATATTAAAAAAATGGTGGGCCTTCCCAGACTTGAACTGGGGACCTGCCGATTATGAGTCGGATGCTCTAACCAACTGAGCTAAAGGCCCTGAAAAGAAGGGCGCCATTATACGGTTCAATGTATAAGGGCGCCACTTTTTTACTGCTTTACTGTGCTATTTACGTTTCACTGTCCAGGAAGCTGCGCAGGTGCTCCGAACGGCTCGGATGGCGCAGTTTGCGCAGGGCTTTGGCTTCGATCTGACGAATTCGTTCCCGGGTGACGTCGAACTGCTTGCCGACTTCTTCCAGGGTGTGATCCGTGTTCATATCGATACCGAAACGCATGCTGAGTACTTTGGCTTCCCTTGCGGTTAGGCCAGCCAGTACTGATCGGGTGGCTTCCATCAGGCCTTCGATCGTGGCGGAATCCACGGGCGAGTCGATGGTGGCGTCTTCGATAAAATCACCCAGGTGCGAATCTTCATCGTCGCCGATCGGCGTTTCCATGGAGATAGGTTCTTTGGCAATCTTCAGCACTTTGCGTACTTTGTCTTCCGGCATTTCCAGGCGTATGCCCAATTCTTCAGGGGTCGGCTCGCGGCCCATTTCCTGAAGCATTTGGCGGGATACCCGGTTCAGCTTGTTGATGGTTTCGATCATGTGCACCGGAATACGGATGGTGCGTGCCTGGTCCGCAATGGAGCGGGTAATGGCCTGCCGAATCCACCAGGTTGCGTAGGTGGAGAACTTGTAACCACGGCGGTATTCGAACTTGTCTACTGCCTTCATCAAGCCGATGTTGCCTTCCTGAATCAGATCCAGGAATTGCAGGCCGCGGTTGGTGTACTTTTTGGCGATGGAGATAACCAAACGTAAGTTGGCTTCTACCATTTCCTTTTTAGCGCGGCGGGCTTTGGCTTCACCGATGGACATGCGGCGGTTCACTTCCTTGATTTCGGGAATAGTGAGGCCGATCAGTTCCTGCAGTTGAACCATGCGACGTTGTGCACGCAGAACATCCGGACGCACGTTTTCCAAGCCTTGTGCATATGGCTTACCGGCCTTGATATGGCCATCCAGCCATTCCAGATCCACTTCGTTGCCGGGGAAGCTCCGGATGAAGTCTTTTCGTGGCATCTTGGCCAGCCGGATACAGCTGTTCATGATGTTACGCTCACTGCCGCGAATCGCCGTCAGGGTATCCCTGATTTCCGATTCCACCTGATTGAACAGGCGAGGCACTAGCTTAAAGGTAACAAAATTGTCCGCCAGTTTAGCCAGGGCGGTTTCAGCTCGTTTGGAATCGCGGCCATGTTTGGCAATGGCAGCTTCGGCTTTTTTGTATAGCGATTCCAGTTCGCCAAAACGCTCTTTAGCCAGCTCCGGATCAATCTCGTTGCTGGTATCGTCGTCGTCATCATCGTCGTCGTCACTGTCGTCGTCTTTCTTGTTGGCGTCATCATTGGCACTTGGCGCCACAATTGGAGTCGGTTGTGCGATTTCGTCTTCTTCAGAGATGAATCCGGCAATCACTTCGGAAAGTCGGCCTTCTTCCGCTTCGGTGACTCGGTTGTACTCACCTAATACGGTTTCGATACAGCCAGGCCAGTAGGCGAGGGCGTGCATGACTTGTCGAATGCCTTCTTCGATGCGTTTCGCAATGACGATTTCGCCTTCCCGGGTCAGCAGCTCCACGGTGCCCATTTCACGCATATACATACGTACTGGGTCGGTCGTGCGGCCGGGTTCGCTTTCCACCGATGCCAGGGCGGCAGCGGCTTCTTCAGCAGCGTCTTCGTCTGTGCTATTGGAATTTTCTCCCAGCAACAACTCATCGGTTTCCGGCGCCACTTCGTGTACCGGAATGCCCATGTCGTTAATCATACCAATGATATCTTCGATCTGATCCGGATCGGTGATGTCAGCGGGAAGGTGGTCGTTCACTTCCGCGTAGGTCAGGAAACCTTGTTCCTTTCCCTTAGTAATTAGTTGTTTTAGCTGGGACTTTTGCTGTTCTTTATCGGTCGTCATGAAATGCCCATTCCGTCTGGTGCGCGAAGAACGCGGCATTATACAGTTAACGGGTTGCTCTTACCACAAGCAGACCCACGAGTTTGTAGCGAGTTTGTAATGCGTGCTGAAAAACTACATTTTGAGGCCTCATGTGTTGGTTTGCCCACGATCCGGCGTTGCAGGTCCATAGGAAGGATTGAGTCGCTGGATATACGACTAATTGGATAGCTCTTTCTGTAAGTGTAGTAGCTCTTTGAATCTTGATTTGTCTTTGACGCCATCGGCGATGATTTGATCCAAATCCTGCTCCACTTTTTGTAAATAAAGGCGACGAACTGCGTCGCTTAGCTCGGGCGTCTGCTCGTCGTTGGGCAGCAGGAATTCTTTTGCTGCCAGCCTGAAGACCGCTTCGCCGTCTTCGCGATTCTGCCAGTGGCCCAATATAGCCGCGGTCGACGCTTCCGGTTGCTGCCGGATAAAGTCGAACAGCTCCCACAAAATATCGATGCGGGGCAGGGTCAGTTCCCTTAAGTCTGCCGGCAGATCCATAGTTGCTGCCTGGCGCGGTGCATTCAGCAATAGGCGGATGGTCGAGTCCACCAGCGACGGATGATCATGCGCAGAACGCGACGTGGCATCCGATGTCGGCCGTGGCAGCTTCTTGCGCTGCTTGGGCTTGGCGGGCCGCGCCTCGTTTTGGGCGTCGGAATAGTAGGCTTCATTATGATCTGAGCTACTGCTTACCGGGTACTCTTCGGTATATGGGGGGGGAGCGTCATAATTCAAGGCCGGTGGCGCGGCAGGCGGCTCATGTGCAGGCCGTGGAGCAGGTTCGGCCGGCGCCAGTTGCAGCTCTTCAAGTTGAGTAATACGCCGTAATTCTTTGAGCATGAGCTGTTGAAAGACGCCGTTCGGGAGCTGCTCGATAAAAGGTTTGGCCAAGCTGGCAAGGCGGGCGCGACCATCCAGTGTGCTGGTGTTTAGGTCGTCACTCAGGTGCGCAAAAAAGTATTCGGACAGCGGGGTTGCTTCATCCAGGAGGCCCTCAAAGTAGTCTTTGCCGTGTTTGCGCACCAGGGTGTCGGGATCTTCGCCCTCTGCCAGCAGTAAAACCCGCATCTGGCGCCCGTCTTTGGCGCAGGGCAGGGCATTCTCAAGCGCGCGCCAGGCGGCTTTACGGCCCGCTTCGTCACCGTCAAAGCAAAACACCAGTTGGTCGCTGTGGCGGAACAACTTTTCAATGTGGTCGCGGCTGGTCGCGGTTCCCAGGGTGGCGACGGCATAGGGAATGCCGAATTGCGCCAACGCAATAACATCCATATAGCCTTCCACAATCACGAAGCGCCGGATCTTGTTGCTGGCCTGCTTGGCTTCGTAGAGCCCGTATAGCTCGCGCCCTTTATGGAAGACAGGGGTTTCCGGTGAGTTAAGGTACTTGGGTTTGTCGTCACCGAGCACCCGCCCGCCAAACGCGATTACCCGCCCGCGGCTGTCGCGGATAGGAAATATAACCCGGTCACGAAAGCGGTCGTAACGATGGCCTTTATCGTTTTCAACGGCCAGCCCGGATTGCATCAGCTGGTTAAGCTTGGTGTCATCTTTGCCCAGCTGGTTAATCAGGTTGTCCCAGCCGTGGGGCGCATATCCGACCCGGAATTGTTTGGCGGTTTGCCCGCTCAGGCCCCGGCTTTTCAGATAGTTTACCGGGCGGTCTTTGGTTTGGGGGTTGCGCAGCTGCTGTTCATAGAACGCGGTTGCGGCTTCCAATACATTGTATAAAGGCTGATAATCCTGCCGTGGCTTGAAGTTGTCGTCACGGGGGATTTCCAGGCCCAGGGTACGGCAGAGGGTTTCCAGGGCTTCTATGAAGCTGAGCCGGGTGTATTCCATCAAAAAGCCGACGGCGTTCCCGCTGGCTCCGCAACCGAAACAGTAATAAAACTGCTTGTCCGGGCTGACGGTAAAAGAGGGGGTTTTTTCCTGGTGAAAAGGGCAGCAGGCGGAGTAGTTTTTGCCAGTGCGTTTCAGGTGCACATAGCTATCGATGAGCTCCACCAGATCGGTTCTGGACAGAACATCATCGATAAAACTTTCCGGGATCCGGCCAGACATGGGCGATTTATCCGAGTAGTGCTTTAACCTTTTTACTGACTTCGCCCATATCGGCGCGACCCTGTGCTTGCGGTTTTACGATCGCCATGACCTGGCCCATGTCCTTCATGCCCTGGGCGCCGGTTTCGCTGATGGCCGCCTGAACGATGGCTTCGACCTCGGCTTCGCCCATTGCTTGGGGCAGGAATTCTTTCAGTACTTCGATTTCGGCCAGTTCGATCCGGGCCAGGTCGTCGCGGTTTCCTTGGGTAAACTGTTCGACAGAATCTTTGCGCTGTTTGACCATTTTATCCAATATCGCGAGTACGCGGGTGTCATCCAGCTCAATGCGTTCATCCACTTCGATTTGTTTAAGCGCCGAGGTTGCCAGGCGCAGAGTGGATAAGCGGGGTTTGTCTTTGGCGCGCATGGCATCTTTCACTGCGGCGTTCAGTTTGGCTTTTATCTCTGACATGGTGCTTTCCCTAATCTTGAATGGTCTTTTTGCTGCAAACAACAATACGCCGGAACGGGTAGGCCCGCCGGCGTATTGTGTAAGGTGTTTGCTGTGTTACTAAGTGCTTGCTAGTACAGGCGCTTGCGGCGGATCTGTTCGCGGGACACTTTTTTAGCGTGACGCTTAACGGCAGCGGCTTGCTTACGCTTACGAACCTGAGTGGGTTTTTCGTAAAACTCGCGGCGACGAACTTCAGCCAGTACACCGGCTTTTTCGCATGAACGCTTGAAGCGACGCAGTGCTACGTCGAATGGCTCGTTTTCTTTTACCTTAACGTTAGGCATTAACAAATCACCTTACTTGTGAATTCTGTTTGCTTATTAAATATAGACGCCACTGGGAGCTGACTATAAACCAATTTGTATACGAATAATCTCGTGTATGACGGAAGCTGAGAGGGGTTATCCTGGAGGCTCTGGTCATAAGGGTGCCGCATTTTAATGGCATTGATCCTGAATTGCAAAGCCTGTTATGGCTTTAATCCCGGAAATGGCCGTCGATTTCAGCCACAACTAGGGGTAAACTGCCTTTCGTCTGCAGCATTCCATTCCCTAATTGAGATAGACCGGATTAAATTTTGCGTATCCTTGGTATTGAAACTTCCTGTGATGAAACCGGCGTAGCCCTGTACGACAGTGACTGCGGAATCGTGGCTGATGCCTTATACAGCCAGATTGAGCTGCACGCAGAGTACGGTGGAGTGGTTCCGGAGCTGGCGTCGCGGGATCATGTGCGTAAATTGATTCCTTTAATAAAGGAAGTAATGGCGAAGGCCGGATCGCAGCCCGCTGACCTGGATGCTATTGCCTATACTGCCGGGCCCGGTTTGGTGGGTGCGCTAATGGTGGGCGCTTCCGTTGCCAAAAGCCTGGCCTACGCCTGGGGGATTCCGGCGCTGTCGGTGCACCACATGGAAGGCCATCTGTTGGCGCCGCTGTTGGAAGATCCAGCCCCCCAGGCGCCGTTTGTTGCGTTACTGGTGAGCGGCGGGCATACCCAGTTGGTGAATGTGGCGTCCATTGGCCAGTATCAGATTCTGGGTGAATCGCTGGATGACGCCGCCGGCGAAGCATTCGATAAAACCGCTAAGATGCTGGGTTTGGGCTACCCCGGCGGTCCCAACGTGGCCAAAGCCGCGCAGCAGGGCAATGCGTCGCGGTTTCGGTTTCCCCGTCCCATGGTGGACCGGCCCGGGTTGGATTTCAGTTTTAGCGGGTTGAAAACCTTCACCTTGAACACCCGTAACAAGTGCGCTGAAGCGGACGCCGGTTTGACCCCGGAGGACGTGGCTGATATCGCCTGGGCATTTCAGGATGCGGTGGTTGATACCCTGACGATTAAGTGTAAGCGCGCCCTGAAACAAACCGGCAGCAAGCAATTGGTGGTGGCCGGAGGCGTCAGTGCTAATTTGTTGCTACGGGAAAAGCTGGCTGACATGGTCGCGAAGCTGGGGGCGCAGGTGTTTTATCCTCAATTGCGTTTTTGCACGGATAATGGCGCGATGATCGCGTTCGCGGGTTATCAACGCATGCTGGCCGGGCAGGAAGCGGACCTGAAAGTGAAGGTGAGGGCGCGCTGGCCTATGACTGAGCTATAAAGCCCGCTGCTTATCAGCCTGATTCAGTGCGTTTTATCAATCGGGTTTTGAAGGGGGGCGGGGCTCGCCGGGGTTCCGAATCGCTGCTCCTGCCCTTTGAACAATTGCATGATGTTGTGCCGGTGGCGAAACAGCAGCATTAATGAAAGCACCAGGACCGGATGAAACAATTCCGGCTTTAGCAGCAACACGATTATGGGTGCCAATAGGAAGCTGGTGACGGAAGCCATTGAGCTAATACGGGTGCTGGCAGCCACCAATAGCCAAATTCCGATGACTACCAGGGTGGAGGGCCAATGCAGGAAAACCATGACGCCCAGGGCGGTAGCGACACCTTTACCCCCGCGAAAATCGAAATAGACCGGATACAGATGGCCGAGAAAGGCGCAGAAGCCACAAAATGCGGCAATACTTTCCGGTGCTCCAACCTGGCGGGCAACCCAAACCGGAACCATCCCTTTTGCCACATCGCCTGATAACGTGATCGCCGCCGCGAACTTGTTGCCGACCCGCAGCACGTTGGTTGCGCCGGGGTTGTGTGACCCGGTTGAGCGCGGATCTGGAAAGCCAAATAGGCGACAGACCAGGATAGCGCTGGATACAGAGCCCAACAGGTATGAAAATACCCAAAGAACGATGGCGAGATGGCTTTCCAAAACAGGCTCCGGAGAGTTCGTAATTGTTCGATTGTTTCATTAGTGAATGTGTTGGGCAAGGGTTGGGGCGACAAATGGTGACGGCGTTCGCCGGACAACATTGTAACCGGCGCCGGGTCTTGGTAGATTCCACCGGACATCCATTATTTAGGCTGCTGTCATGGGCATCGTGTTTGTTCGGGAACTGAAAATCCAAACTGTAATAGGTATTTTCGACTGGGAGCGAGCCATCAGGCAGACCGTGGTGCTGGACCTTGAAATGGCGTCGGATATCGCTAAAGCAGGGCGGAATGACAATATTGATGATGCGCTGAATTATAAGTCGGTGTCGGATCGGATTACGGCGTTTGTGGAAGCAAGCCAATTCCAACTGGTGGAAACCATGGCAGAAAAAATAGCGGCTCTGGTCATGGACGAGTTTTCGGTTCCCTGGGTAAGGTTGCGACTCGGCAAGCCCGGCGCTTTGCCGAATGCGCGCGACGTAGGGGTAATCATCGAGCGGGGAGTAAAGCCCTGATGGCCAGGGTCTACCTCGGATTGGGCAGCAATATTGATCGGCATAAGCATATACGGGCTGCACTTTCTGAGTTGCGGAACCGGTTTGGTGATTTGATTGTGTCGCCTGTGTACGAAAGCGAATCGATCGGGTTTAAAGGCAGCCCCTTTTTTAATCTGGTCGTGGGCATCGAAACACCATTAGCGGTGGGGGCATTGCAGCACTCCATCAAGGCAATCGAAGATCAGAACGGGCGTGTGCGCGGTGGCCCGAAATTCAGCCCACGCACTCTGGATATCGATATCCTGATCTACGATTCGCTGGTGGGCGAGCATGATGGCGTTCATCTGCCGCGGGATGAAATCCTTACCAATGCCTTTGTTTTGTGGCCGCTCAGCGATGTCGCTGCTGACGAGTTGCATCCACAATTGAAGCAAACCTATCGTGATTTATGGGCCGGCTATGATAAGTCCAAGCAAGCGTTGTGGCCGGTGCAATTAGCTGCCCCCTGATTTTCAGCGAGCGTATAGTGGCCCCGCCAACTTCTTATATAGATTCGGTCGAAACACCCCAATTGCCGGACCACCACGGCCTTGATTCACTTACACTGCCCCAAGTGTTGCAGCATTACCGTGTGCCCGCACTGAGCGTGGCGGTGATCCGCGATTTCCGGATTCATTGGGCGAAAGCCTATGGTGTTGCGGATAGGGTGTCGGCTGTTGCTGCTGAGACTGACACCCTATTCCAGGCCGCTTCCATCAGTAAACCGGTGGCGGCGATGTTGGTGATGAAAGCCATTCAGGATGACTATTTCGGTTTGTATGACGATGTTTTCAGCGTACTGAAAAGCTGGTGCCCGGCGGAAACCACGTTTACCCGGACTGGTAAGGTGACACCGCTATCGCTGATGAGTCATACCTCCGGTTTGGGGGACGGTTATGGCTACCCCGGTTATCCTCCCGGTAGCGCGCTGCCTTCTTTGTTGCAGATACTGAATGGCGAGGCGCCTTGTAATGTCGGTGCAACGCGCTTTCATAGATCACCGATGAGTGCCTGGCAATATTCCGGTGCCGGTTATACGATTTTGCAGTTGTTACTGGAGGAGGTTTATCGGCAACCGTTTGCGACCCTATTACATCAGCAGGTATTGAGCCCGCTTAACATGACGCGCAGTGGATTCGATGATTCGGTCGCGCAGCAGCAAGAACAAAACCGGGCGCGGGGGCACGATATGGCCGGACAAAGCATGCCTCACAAATGGCATCGGTATCCCGAGCAGGCGGCTGCGGGGCTTTGGACCACGGCATCGGATCTGGCGCAATTTATGATTGAATTGCAGCGATCATTGCACGGTCAGTCGAATCTTGTGTTGTCGAGAAACACGATTCAGGCCATGGCAACACCGGTAGGGGTAGGGGACTACGCTGCGGGTTTCGCCATAGAGAAACAAGGCGACGGCTGGTATTTAACCCATCATGGTGACAACGTAGGATTTAAAGGCTGGATCTGTGGACACAAACAGAAAGGCTATGGCTGCGTTTTGTTGTGTAACGGCGATAACGGGGTCGGGGTTATTCGTGAAGTCACATCACGCATCCAGCGAGTGTATGAATGGGCTTTACCCCGGCCCCGGGAGTAAGTGCCACCAACCCGGTTCGGGGTGGTGCACTACAGACTTCTGCCACCGTCCACTGCAAGAATCTGTCCGGTCACGTAAGGCGCATCGGCAACCAAAAATAAAATGGCTTTTGCGATGTCTTCCGGTGTACCGATTTCTTGCATGGGAATATCGTTCAGAATCTTTTGCCTGAGGTTTTCATCATCGCCACCGGCGTGCTCTGGCCAAAGAATGGCGCCCGGAGCAATGCCGTTTACCCGAACATCCGGCGCCAGCATTTTTGCCAATGAAAGGGTCATGGTGCGCAGTGCAGACTTTGCCATGGTGTAGGGAGTGTAATCCGTATCGGGTTTGTCCACCAAAGCATCGACAATATTTATCACACAACCTTTTTGCTGTTTTAATGCGGGCAGCAGTGCTTGAGTCAGAAAAAACGGTGCTTGAGCGTTGCTGGCAAACAAATCATTCCATTGTTGCACAGTGGTGTTTTCCAGGGTGGTGGGATAATAGGTAGAAGCGTTGTTCACCAGTACGTCCACCCGCTGCTTCCAGCTTTGGGCCTGCTGCGCCAAATGTTGCCACGAGTCGGGGTTGGCCAGATCCGCATGCAGCGCAATGCAGGAGTGCGGCCGGATCTGATTCAGGTCATCCCGTAATGATTTAGCCGCGTCTGCTGAATGGCGGTAGTGCAACACCACATCCATATTATTTGCATGCAGGTAGCGCGCAACGGTTGCGCCTATGCGCTTGGCTGAACCGGTAATGAGCGCCACTTTTTGATTACTGTTCATAGGGTCTGATTAATCCTGTACATAACTGTTTTTTATTTCTCGTATCGCATCAATGCGTTTTCTTCTGATCTCGATACCCAGAGTTTCCCCTTTAAAACCCAGGTTCACCAGCAAGCGAGGTTCCACTTGTTTCATTGCATTGGCGCAATCCTGTAAGTAGCCCACTTGCGGATAGGCTCGTTGCTCAAAGCCGGTGCGGCCTTTTGCATCCGCTTCGCATGCCAGCAGGAACAGGGTGAGGGTTTCCGGGCGCCTTATGACATCAAGCGCTTCAAATAAACGCATGACCGTGGAAGGTTTAAGTTCGAACGCGCGATGACAGTGAGTGTGGTACTTGGCGACAAGTTTACTTAGGCGTTTCACCGGGTTGGGGGTGCGCAGTCGCTGACATACTTTTTCCGTTAGAAACTCGCTGATATCCTCGTGCCCCGGGTGGCTGGGCAACGTCTCTTCCGGTGTCAGACCTTTGCCCAGGTCGTGACACAGCAGGGAAAATAAAATCGCCGTACGGTCTGCTGCGTTTATTGCATGCTCCTGGATTAGATTGCAAGCGGCTTGCTGGGTCATCATCACGTGGATGCCGGTGTCGATTTCCGGATGGTGGCGGGGTGGTTGAGGCACGCCGAACAGGCGCGCGAGTTCCGGAAAGATCACCGTAAGCGCACCGCATTCGTATAGCACTTCAAAATAGCGCCAGGGGCTTTTTTCTGATAATGCTTTCTCGGTTTCAGTCCAGACCCGCTCCGGCGTTAGGTGTGCCAGCTCGCCGCTGCCGGAGATGGTACCCATCAGTTGCAGCGTTTCTTGCGCTATTTCAAAGCCCTGACTATGAAAGCGTGCAAGAAAGCGGGCCACCCGTAAAACCCGTAACGGGTCTTCAATAAAAGCGTCAGACACATGGCGCAGTTTTTTATCCCGGATATCATTTTGTCCCTGATAGGGGTCGATAAGATTACCGGCGTCATCTTGAGCCATGGCATTGATGGTCAGATCACGTCGTGATAAATCCTGTTCCAGGGTAACGTCTGTGCCTGCGTAGCATTCAAAGCCGGTGTATCCGGCACCGCTTTTTCGTTCAGTACGGGCAAGGGCGTATTCCTCGTGGGTTTGTGGATGCAAAAACACGGGAAAGTCTTTGCCCACAGCTTGATAGCCCTGCTTCAGCAGGTCATCTGCAGAAGCGCCGACGACGACCCAATCCTGATCTTTAATCGGCAGATTCAATAGGCGGTCGCGTACAGCGCCGCCCACCAGATAAATTTCCATGGAAGTAATTTCAGTTCCTCTGTGTGACATTTTTCTTAAACCGGGAATTATTCGTTGACCGGCTCGAGAGACAACCCCTATAGTGTAAAGCTATGAACAGCCAAATCACAGCACCTAAACCATCCGCCTGTCGCGCAGCGATTAAACGCCGCGCGATGACCTGTGTCTGTCGCATTATGTGGCGGGCATGCGGTAACGTTGCGGGCAGGGGAGCAGGTTGGTGAGATAAGTTGTATCCCGGAGTTAAAAAGGCCGCAGCGTTTCGAAAGAACCTGCGGCCTTTTTCGTTTCTGACAGTAAAGCAATGACAAGGCCAGGGTTCACCCAACCGCTGCGATATTCGTAAGGAGGAAAAAAGGAGTGAATGTGTCATGTCGGTGCCAGCTGCCTACTTAGTCGTTATCTTGGTGTGGTCAACTACGCCTTTGGGTGTGCAATGGAGTTCGCAGGGTTTGTCCCCGGTTGCGGGTGCCTTGAGTCGGATGTTTCTGGCCGCATTGTTGGGCTGGACTGCCGCGCGGCTTTTGAAGGTGGCGGTACCCTGGCATCGGCAGGCTCTTAAAATCTATGCGGTTTCTAATATCGGTTTGTTTGTTGGGCTGATTTGCGTGTACATCGGAGCAAGCTATATTAGCTCGGGCATGATCTCGGTGCTGTTCGGCTTATCACCGATCGCGTCTGCCATTCTGTCCCGTTATTTTTTGAGAGAGCCGCCGTTTTCGGTCAGCCGCTGGATGGCGGTGTTGTTGGGATTGTGTGGTTTGGTTATTAGTTTCAGCCAGAGCGTGATGCTCACCGGTAATAGCTATCTGGGCTTTCTGTTGGTGGGGTTTGGCATGTTGTGCTTTTCGATTAGCGGAATTTTGATTAAGCGCGAGCCCTTTGATATGCATCCGTTAGCGCAAACGGTAGGGTCGTTGACGTTGGCCACGCCGTTGTACGCCATCAGTGGTTTGTTTCTGGGTTTGGAAGTGGAATCGCTGACCCTGCGGACAGTTGCTGCGATTTTATATTTGACCGTATTCGGCTCGTTTATTGGCTTTTTTTGTTATTTTTATATTCTGAAGCATATGCGGGCGAGTTCAGTGGCTTTGGTGACGATGGTTACGCCGGTGCTGGCGATCAGTTTGGGGGTTTATTTTAACGGAGAAGCCGTCACTCCCAACCTGGTGATCGGTGCGCTTTTGATTTGTGCCTGCTTATTACTGTTTTACTGGGGGGACAAATTAGTTGCACGGGCGGCGGTGGATACCCGTTCTGCTAATTTGGAAAAATAGAATAGACCGAGCCCGCCTCACCGGGTTCAGGAAATCAGAAGTTGTCGGGTCATGTGCTGTGAATTGGCCATGGCCTCGGCACCCCAATAGACGGCACGGATATGGTGGGCCAGCCGTTTCTCCGCTTCTTTTTGTTTGGCATATGGCAGGTCTATGCTGGCGATACCGATATAAAATACCAGCGTTGAAATGGCTTCTGCGACGAACATGCTGTTTGTGATAATGCGGTTGTAGCGTTTCGTCTCAACTTCAATGATGGCCGCTAACTGCTGATTGATCTGGTGCAGGCAGCGTTTAATGGCGCGACGTATGATGGGGGAGTTGCCGGTGGCTTCCCGTGTGAGTACACGAAACAGGGCGCCGTTCTCCCGAAAGTGAGACATGCAAACCGACACGCTTTTTTCGACCATTTCCTCACCCCGTCCCTCCAGTTTTTTGGTGTCTTCTAGAATCAATTGTAAGGCGGAGTCGGCCTGGGCCACCAATTCCAGTCCCAATAATTCCATATTATCAAAATGGCGGTAAAACGAGGCGGGGGCGATACCGGCTTCCTTTGCGACTTCACGTAAACTGAGGCTGGAAAAGCCTTTGTCTTGATTCATTTTCTTCAACGCTGCGGACATTATGTTGGCGCGGGTTTGTTGTTTTTGTTGTGCTCGGGACAAGGATTCGGTCATAGTAAACTTTCTTTAGGGTTAGATGAAATTAAGTGTACAAGTGTTAGCTGAAAAATCAACCGTATAATCGGTGTTGTCCTACAGTCGGTTTAAGCCGACTGAATTAGCCAAAAGGCGGTCTCTTTTGACCATGAAGAATTGCAATTCTATATATTGAGTGTATATTGGCTAACACTTGTTTGCTGAAAAACGGATTTTTCACACGTTTTCTGTCGGGGTTGTGGGAGCGGCCGCGGCGGTTTGAAGGAAGAATATGAGGACTGTCAACCGATTATCTAAAGAGCCGATGCGGCACGTGGATACCGCCTGGCTGCGCATGGACCGGCGCGAAAACCTGATGGTGATTAACGGGCTGCTGTTTTTTGATGAGCCCATGACCCAAGATGAATTCAAAGCGATTTTAACCGACCGATTGCTGGTGCAGCACAAGCGTTTCCGTCAGCGGCCAATACAGGAAGGCCCCCGATATTATTGGGAAGAGCTTGAAACCCTGGATATGGATTATCACCTAAGTACGCTTGAGTTGGTGCCCGGTAAACAGCAGGACGAAGCCTTAAGGCAAACCGTGAGTGCCATCGTGCCGCAACCGCTGTCCGCAGATAAACCCCTATGGCGATTTCACTTTTTGCCCGAGTATGAATCAGGCTGTGCGGTGCTGGTGAGGGTGCACCACAGCTATGCTGATGGTATCGCATTGATCTCTGTGCTGGATTCAATAGCCGATAAATCAGTCATGCACAGCTCTCCAGCCGCCCGTTTCAAAATGCCAGAACGAAAAGCGAAGTCCCGAAGCCTAATGCATCGGGCTCAATTCTGGGCCCAAAGCACCGCCTTTTACGCCGGGTTTGGTTCGCTTTGGTTTTTTGAAATGATGAAGGTCACCTTCGCCAAGCCCGACTCCAAAACCGCCTATAAGCGCAGTCTTTCTTCATTGAAGCACGTTGGTTGGGCGCCTTCTTTGGATGTTAAAGAAGTAAAGCAGGTTAGTAAGGCGATGGGCTGCACCGTGAACGATGTCATCCTGGGTTGTGTTGCAGGGAGTTTGCGGCGGTATCTGGAACGTATCGGTGAGCCTGTAGACGATGTCACGATCCGCACCACTGTACCGGTTAATCTGCGCCCCTTAAAAGATGCGTTGCAGTTGGGCAACCAATTTGGTTTGGTTTACCTGGATTTGCCAGTAGGCGAAATTTCTGCTGAGCGGCGTATTCGTGCAGTACGCAGCAATATGAAGAAACTGAAAAATGGCATGCAGGCGCAGATGAGTTTTAATGTTTTGGGAATGTTGGGCTACTTTCCGCATTGGATGGAAAATTGGGCATTGAATTTTTTTGCCAGCAAAGCCTCGGCGGTGATGACCAATGTGCCCGGACCTTCCGAGCCGGTTGTGTTGATGGGTAAAAAACTGTCCAAGCCCATGTTTTGGGTGCCCCAGTCCGGTGGGATTGGTTTGGGCGTCAGTATTTTAACAGCTTGTTGAAAAACTCCCCTTACTAACTATTTTGTGAAAAAATAGCGTTTTCTTCTCTTTGAATACAGAGCCTAACTATGCGCGGTGAAGACATCAGCCAACCCAAACTGTTTATAACG